>JAPKDI010000008.1 GCA_026421105.1 Alphaproteobacteria bacterium
CTTGGCCGCCTTCTTTTTGGCTGCCTTCCGCTTTGGGGCCTTCCGCTTTGCGGTTTTCTTTTTAGCGGCCTTTTTCTTGGCTGCTTTCCGCTTCGGGGCTTTCTTCTTAGCGGCCTTCTTTTTGGCTGCCTTCCGCTTTGGCGCTTTCCGCTTCGCGGCTTTCTTCTTGGCTACCTTCTTCTTAGTAGCCTTCTTCTTAGTAGCCTTCTTCTTGACTACCTTCTTCTTGGTGGCCTTTTTCTTTGGGGCCTTCCGTTTAGCTGTCTTCTTGGCTGCCGCTTTCCGAGTATTCCTCCGTACCGCTGACTTTTTAGCCGCCGGTTTTTTCCGGGCTGCGGACTTCTTCTTCTTGGCAGCAGGTTTCCGCTTAGCGGATTTTCTTTTAGCTGCCAGGGCTGCGACTTTCGCCATTAGAACCCTCCATTATGGTTCTTAATTAAAGACAAGTTTCTTAACACGAGACTGACTAATTTACGTGCAAGTGCGCGGAATCGTACAAAATTTTGATTCAATAGTCACTGCAAAAAAACAAGCGCTGTAAGGACTCGTTAAGAAGCGACGCTGCGTGAGTCCTTGGCTCATTAGTCGACTCACCCCGACCCAAGAAGATCATAACTTGGACTCGTTGATTTGAAGTGCGTGGTCACATGATTTGATTGCGACAATGCAACCGGATGGTCGACTTAGACTTGCGAGAACACGACGACCGTTGTGCTTCGTGTTAGGAGCACAATAACCTAGATGATGGCTTGATTGGTTTGTCTATCGCGCAACACCTGTTCGACTCGACGGGTGCTTTAGCGTGAAAATTCCTTAAAATTCAATGTCTTATCAGGCAAGTTAAGGTGTAAGACCGCCACCGTTCACATAGAGGACTTGGCCGGTCATGAAGCAAGAGGCGGGACCCGCAAGAAAAAGAATCGGCCCAACGATGTCCTCGGCAACGGCCAGTCGATCCAACGGTATGGATTTTATGTAACCGCTGAACGCGCCATCCCAGTCACCATCCTCTTCGTCTACCCGGCCGGTACCTCCAGCGAGGAATGCCGTTTTGACGGCAGCGGGCGCGACCGCATTTGCGCGCACACGAGGTGCATTTTCGACGGCTATACCCTTCGTCAACGCAATTACCCCGGCTTTGGCAGCGGAATAAGGCGCGTATCCCGGCAAAACACGCACCGCTAAGCCAGATGAAACATTCACAATCGTGCTGCCTTCCGCCATGTGCGGCAACGCGTAACGGCAAATTAGAAACGCTGAGCGCAAGTTGCCCGAGACAATGTCATCCCATGATCCGGCATCCCGGTCGACGACCGGAGTTAGGTCGTCACGGTAGCCCACGAGGTTGATAAGTGCGTCGATCTCACCGGCTTCTTTCACTTGTTGGTAGGCCGCGATGATCGACGCTTCGCTGTGCGCATCGATCGCCACAAAGGCCGCCTCGTTCGGCGTCGGATGGCGATCATGCGACGCCTTAAGGTCCAGCACGGTGGTTCGGGTGCCGGTCGCAAGGCAGGCTTTAACAACGGCACGGCCGATTCCGCCGCACCCGCCGGCAACGACCACATGAGCGTCGGGCCCGGGGCCTAAACGGCTAAAATCAATGGCGGCTGGGTCTGGGATCACGGGCCTACTCCTTGTCGCGTCACGCGAGCGATGAAATTAAACATGGCGGTGTGGGCTTGCGCCGTCGCCGCAGCATTGAAAACCGGCTGACCTTCGCGACTGAACCCGTGATCTGCATCAGGGTAGTCGTAACACTCGATGTCTGCGCCAATCGGAAGCGCGGCTTTGACGCTGGCAACTACTGCTGGCGACGCATACTTGTCGAGCGCCGGAAAATGAATCTGGAAGGGTCCGCGAATATTTTTGGCCTCGATGAGGTGCTTCTCTAGCCGCACACCGTGAAAGCAGATATTCGCTAACACCTTCAAACGCGCGGCAGAGAGGAGTGCCAGCAGGCCCCCTAGGCAGTACCCCACAACAACAACGTCACCGTTGCATTCCGGTCGGGCCGCCAGCGCTTCAACTGCGACGCCGATATCCTTGACTGCCAAATCATCGTCCAAACTGTTGCGAGTCGCGAATGCGCGCTCCCAATCGGTCCCCGTATAGTCGTACGACACACCCGGACTTATCCGATGGTAGAGGTCCGGCGCCATTGCCGTGTAGCCCTGCGCATTGAACAGCGGCAATCGCGACCGAATGAAGTCCGTCATGCCGAATATTTCGTGGAGGACCAACATCCCGGGTGCCGGATTCAGTGACGCCGCGCTGAATAGGGCCGCCATTTCGGCGCCGTCGCCCATTTTGACGCGGACGTCGTTTCCCACGGCGGAAACTGCCTTAGTTGCTCGGGCTGTCAGGGAACGTCACCCCGACCATGCAATCCCGAGTCACGAGAGTAGCGAGTTTCTCCTCGCTCATGCCCTCCGTGTCCGCGGGCCGCGGCGGGAGGACCAGGTACCGCATATCTGCGGTCGAATCGACGACTTTGATCTCGACCGCGTCATCAAGTTGGGTCCCGAATTCGGTCAGAACGCCCCGCGGATCGATGACGACCCGCCCTCGGTATTCTTTACTCTTGTACCAATCCGGCGGTGGTCCAAGCAGGACCCGCGGGTAACACGAACACAGTGTGCAAACGACGACGTGATGGAGCGCAGCAGTATTTTCGAGAACAACGAGATTCGGTGCCGGCCCGACATCATATCCTAGTGCCTCGATCGCGGTCTTTGGATCAGACAGAAGCTGCGCTTTGAACGCCGGGTCCGACCAAGCTTTAGCCACAACCTTGGCGCCGTCCGCGGGGCTAACGCTATCTGTCCGGTCGACCTGGCGCCGCAGGTCGTCAGCGCTAAATACATTCTTCTCGATCAAGAGTTCACGAATCGCCTGTTCGAGAAGATCGAATTCCGACGGCGCCTTGCCCTCTTCAATAGGGGCGTGATCGTCGTGGTCATGGTCGTGATGATGGGCCATTCGTCCTCACTACTCCGCGTCAAGCCAATGTTCATAGATGTCCGCGCTTACGGTATCACCTGGCGCGCCGCGATAGTCGACCCAGACCTCCGTCTGCAAAAAGCGAACGAGATAAAGTGGTTTTTTGGGAAGACCTTCCTTGCCGTAGGCGAGCTCCTCCGGGTTCCGGAATTCACCGTGAATCGTCTCCACGACGCCCGACTTACCCCGCAAAAAAAATGGCGTCCGAATGTGGCCAGGCGGATCCCCGTCCTTCACCAGCACGCGCTGTCCGACCTTGAAGGCGTTGCTCACGCGGATACCTTTTGCCGCAACTGGTCAAGGCGAGCGCCGATCTCTTCTTCGGACAGCAGTTCCTTCTCAACGATCAAAATCCGGATTGCAGCTAACCATTTCTGGTAATAGCTAAACGACATGTAATCACGCTCCGTGAGGGATTCGATCGCGCGCCGCAGCTCGTCGACACGAAACTGGCGGCCGTCGAGCATCAGTTTAAGCACCGCGTCGACACGATTATCCCACTCACTTCTTACGTGGTCTCGTTGGTTGACTGGGCCAAAGTCCTTGCCGCCCAAATCATGAGGTCTTGGCATGCGACGTATTACAAGGGTTTGGGCTGAAAACGTCAATTGTCCCGCACAGATCGTTTTGGCAGGAGCGCCCGCTCCTCACACATATGAGGAAACACCAATATCAAAATGGGGTTTTTGGTTACTCGATGTCTCAGTCGAAGCGCTCACGGCTCTTACGAGGGTAATCCCTATCGACATTGTCCCGGCCGGAAACAAGGCAATCGCAGTGGGGGGTGACGGCGAATGAGTTGCCCGCCGCACAACACGGCAAAGCAATCCTCGTCGGGATCGCCGCAGCAACCGTCCTTCAAATCAGTTTTGCGCGCGTCGCCAGCCAACTGATGGCAATCATCGGCCAGCTTGTTCTCGAGGGCGCGAAGACGACGGCGGGGTGCCGAACTAAACATTCCGACAAGCGACTATCCAGATCATCGCAGCCGATGTGTCGATACAGCTGGACAGCGGACTCGCCGTCTCCGGCGCAGCCTAAGAGCACCCAAAGATTCTGGCGGTCGGGTTGATCCTTTCGGTCGCAATGATGGGCGCCGCGGCCGTCATCATTGCCAAGGCGCTCGACCGATTAAGATGGATCGCCTATGTCAGCCTTTTTGTAATCCCAATCGTTGCCGGGCGTGTGATTCGGGGTGGTGGTTGGGATGTCCTAGCAGCGCTCAACGGGGGCTAATCTCGGTGCGAAGACGCGAGATGCGCGGAGCAATATCCTCTTGATCGAGGAGCCCCTTTTCCTTCACAAGCAAATAAAGCGCCGATAGCCATTTTGGTAACAGGTGAATGTCAGATAATCCTGTTGCGGCAGCGATACGATCTCTGCGGCGCATCTCGTTGACACACCAGTAACCGTGATCTCGCAAAGTGCATAGCATCACGCCTATGCTCTTTTTGCGATCGGACCAAAATTAGCGCCACCTAGGTCTGGGGTCCCGGCATTCGGCTTTGAACCGCCGGGCCTAGCGGTCGGCCAAATCGGACCACGGTTGATGCCTTTGTGGGGGCGTCCTAGGCTCGTCAGTGAACCCGGAGCACATCCATGCAGGATACTATTTTCCACGTCGCCTTTGCTGTGGATGACCTTTCGTCCGCGCGCGATTTCTACCTCAGCACTCTGGGGTGCAAAGAGCGTGCGGATACCAGCGGAAAGAGCTACGCCGTGATTAACTTCTTCGGCGCGCAAATGGTGTTGATCGAAGCGCCCGATGAGGTCGAGCTCAGCAAAGCTGATCCTTCCGTCGAGCCATACAAACACTTCGGGCTGATCATGGATTGGGAGGACTGGAACGATTTGGCCGACGAGTTACGCGCCAAAAATGTCGAATTCCGGATCGCACCTAACGTCAAAGAGCACCCACACATCGGCACCGTCGGCAATATGTTCGTTGCCGACCCAGCCGGAAACTACATAGAGTTCAAGTCCTATAAGGACAAAAGCAAAGTTCTTTAGGCCTTGCGCGCGACCAAGCTCGCATAAGCAATATGGCCAAAGAATGCGCCGTCTGCGGCGCGGCGGCGCGCCTCCGCCTTAAGGGCGTCGGCAAGAGCGACTCCAATTACGCCCTGCGCTGCAAGCACCTCGGCGCCCCTCTCGGCATGGCCGAGCATATATGCCGGATCAATGACTTCAGCGTAGCCGTGGCTACGAAACCGTTGAATGTAGAAGCCCGCAGCTTTAGTCATCTCTGGTAAACGGCGAATGATCCAGCGGTCCATCACGTTGTGCTCAGTTACAGCACGCGAACAGGCCTGAAGAGGATCGTTCTCCGCCAGCGCAACCGTGGCGGACGCGTAATCACCATCAAACACCGCGATCCACCCACCGGGTTTCAACACCCTATGGGCTTCGGCTAGCGCGTTCTGGGGCTCCGGAATATGGCAAAGCGCAGTATGTAGGATCGCGACGTCGAAGGTCGCGTTGCCAAACGCAAGGTTGCGCGCATCGCCAACCTCAAACGACAGTTTTGGCAGATCGGTCGCGATCTGACGTGCCCGGTCGATGAGGATGGGCGACGGGTCCACGCCCAGGACGGAGGCAGGCGCTTCAAGTGCTGCCAAGACACGTGAGACAGGGCCAGTCCCGCAACCGATTTCAACCACCTTTGCGTCCGCGGGCCACTCAATGTCCCCGAGATAGGCGTCCAACATCGCGCGCTGATCGGGATTCGCCGCACGAACTTCTAAGCGGTCGGCGATCGTGCGCACCACAGCCGGATCGGTGTCGGCGATCTTCGCGTACGGATCTGATGCCATGGCAATGCCCCTAATATTGTCGGTCGCGCTTCATCGGGAACCGCACCTTGTCGGCAGCTTCTTCCGGTGGCAAATCGAGGTCCCAAAGTTTGGCAACGTATCGGTCGCCGCGCTTTCCGTTTGATAGGTCGGAGACCAGATATTGAATGGCCGGCACCATGATACCGGGTTCGAACAGATTGCCGTCGGCGCCCGCTCGGGACTTGTCGCCGACCTGACCCGGGATCATCGCGGTGTCAGTGGCGCCGCCAGGCAGAAGAGCATTCACAGTGATGTCCGTGTCCTCAAGGTCTTGCGCCATGATCATGGTCAGACCTTCGACTCCCCACTTCGAGGTGCCGTAAGGCGCGTAGCCGCGTCGCTGCATAGTGATAAGGCTCGTCGAGACATTAACGATCCGCCCCCACCCCTCTGCTTGAAGGTACGGCACCGCCGCCTTCGCCATGTTGAAGACGCCATTGATGTTTGTGTCGATCATCATGCCCCACGTTTCTGTCGGGATGGACCAGAAGGCCGGGCGCTTCTTGACGAAGTCGGCATCGACGTACGTCATGCCACGGCCCGCATTGTTCACAACGACGTGCAGGTGCCCCCACTTATCTTTCGCCTCCTGCATCACGCGTTCGCAGTCATCGACCTGCGTGACGTCTGCTTGAAGCGCTAGAACACAGTTATCGCCGCCAACGGCAGCACAGTCGGCCGCTGTACTTTGTAGTTCGGCGCCTTCTCGGGCAGCCGTGATAGCAACCTTGGCACCTGCCTCGGCAAGCCCCAGCGCCATAGCGCGCCCTAATCCGCGCCCGCCTCCTGTGATGACCACGACCTTGTCTTTGATCGATTCATGCATGGCTCACCCCATTGTGTTGCCGCTTCGCGGCCTATTGAATGCCTTAACCTATGAAGCCCGCACGAGGCGGGCAATGCCTTGGGTCGACTATTTGGCGGGTACCGCCCGCCTCCGTATGATGCGGGAATATTCCAATCCAACGGAGGCGTGGCAAATGGCAATCGTAGAACCGCCAGCCAGAAAACGAATCAAGCGGTTGCTAGTCGCCCATCCCGATCGAAAAGGCAGCGCCCATACCGTGATCTTGGAACCAAGCCCGCGCCGCGTTCGGGTGAAGTTCAATGGAAAGACCATTGCAGACTCGAGCGCAATGCAGATGTTGCACGAAGACGGACACCTCCCGATCTATCACTTCCCTATCGACGATGTGCGGATGGACTTGCTCGAAAAGACCGATCACTCGACGCATTGCCCGTACAAGGGCGACGCGTCGTACTGGACCGTTCGCGTGGGCGACCGCGAAGCCGAGAATGCCGTCTGGGGTTATGAAGACCCGCTTCCGGCGCAACCCGCGCTTAAGGGGCTCGTAGCGTTTTATTGGGGACGGATGGAACATTGGTTCGAAGAAGACGAAGAAATCTTCGTCCATCCTCGCGACCCCTATAAGCGCATTGATACCATTGCCTCGTCGCGACGCGTCACGGTCACGCTTGGCAATACCGTCGTAGCCGACAGCAAAAATGCAATTTTTTTGTTCGAGACCGGTCTGCCGACGCGCTACTACATTCCGCGTGAGGACGTCTCTGACGCGCTGACACCGTCGGACACGCAGACCGCATGCCCCTACAAAGGTGTCGCCAATTATTTCAATTTCAAGGCTAGCGGGAAGACCTACGAGGACATCGTGTGGTACTACCCCGATCCGATCGCCGAGGCTTCCAAGATCAAAGACCTTTTGTGCTTCTATAACGAGAAAGTCGATACGACTGCTGTCAATGGGCAAAAAATCCCGAAACAACCGTCACCATGGTCTGACGGTTAGAGAAAGGCGTTACAAGAATGAGCGGTAAGACACTCTCCCAGCTTTTGGCTGGTGAAGGCATCATCGTGGTGCCCGGCGGCGGCACCGCACTTGAGTTGCGCCTCGCAGAATTAGCAGGATTTGAAGCAGGCTACGTCTCCGGTTACGCGACTGCTGCAGCGGTTTATGGCGTGCCCGACGTGGGGCTGATCGCCTTCAATGAAGTGGAGGCGAATGTCCGTGCGATTCGCGCGGTAACATCGATCCCGCTCATTGTCGATTGCGATACCGGTTATGGCGACGTTGGCAACGTCATGCGGACCGTGCGCGGCCTCGAGGCACTTGGCGCAGGCGCAGCACAGTTCGAAGACCAGACCTGGCCGAAGAAATGTGGGCACATGGAAGGCAAGATCATCGAGCCCGTGGAACGCGCCGCCGAACGCATCCGCGCCGCGGTGGCGGGCCGCTCGTCCCCGGATTTCAAGATCATCGCGCGGACCGATGCCCGGGCGCCGCTTGGGATGGAAGAAGCCATGCATCGCCTCAAAGTCTACAAAGAAGCCGGGGCGGATATCTTGTTTATGGATGCCATCGAATCACCGGAAGAAATGAAGCGACAGGTCGGTGAACTGCCGGGGCCGCACATGGTCAACATGTCGGAAACCGGCAAGACACCGCTGATGTCGGCAGATGAACTTGAAGCACTTGGCTTCAAGATCGTGATCTTCCCCTCGAGTATGACGCGTATCATGGTCCGCCAGCTGTCGCAGTTCATGGGCATGCTTCGAGAAACCGGCGACTCGCGGAGCTGGCTCGACCGTATGGCTTCACTGGATGAGACCAACGCCGCCTTGGGGCTGCCGGAATTAGATATCGTTTCGGCCAAGATCCGGGCCGCTTGACTTAGTGGACGGGGTCGCTGGCGCGCGGCCCTTCCTTCACGAAGGCGCGTGCCACTGGCGACGCATGGTGATGCACAAGGCGCCATGCGCCGCCCTCACGAACAAAGACATTGGTGGCGGCCAACAGGTTGTTCCCCACCGATTCCCCACAGGTCACGAACGCAGCGTCACCCATAACGTTCGGGATCGGGTCGAGGCAGGCAACGCGACCAGCGCTACCTTCGAGAATTCTGGCCCAACTCTCTAGAACATCATCGCGCCCCGCGATTGCGGTCCACCCCGGGTGGGTGCATGCCACGAACGGTCCCGCCGACCAAACCGCCGCCATAGCCTCGGGATCGCCCGCCTCAAACGCTTGGTAGAAGGCGGCGTTAGCAGCCAAGACGGCCTCTTTGTCGTTCATTTTGCGGATTGCCTGATGAGGTCGGGAGTCCAAATCATGGACGGAATTGACGGCCAAATACAGACCGCCCAAGGCAGACTTATCCACAGCATTTTGTGACCGGTCACCCTACTACCACAATATATGGTGCTCTCATGGTTGACTCCCGCTTCCCAGGCTGACTAACATCTCATCACTACTAGATCTGGTATATAAGCGGTCAGCATCAGAATAGTAATAAGCAAGTATTAGAACGCCTTTTACTTACCAGGGACTGAGCCCAGCGAGGTACCCATGACTGAAATTGTCGACAAACTTAAAAACTGGATCTATCTACTCACCGAGATCGGCATCGGCCTGATTGCCCTTGGGATCGTGATCCAGATTCTTTTCGACGGGCCGATTGCGTTTTTGCCAGGCGACATTATTGGCAACCTGACAGGCTTGATCGCCAGCTTAGGCTCGGAAGGCCTAGTCGGTCTAATTGCTTTGGCAATTATCCTCTACCTATTCACAAAACGCGGCACGTAGACACCCAGTACATTCTCGGAGACCTTGGGCCCGGCAGCAAAACGCCGGGCCCTTTCTTTTGATGACTGACCAGAAATCATCCCGGCGGCAACCGCGCAAGGTGACGCCGACCTCATTGCGCAACGCCGCACTTTATTACCTTCAGCGCTATGCTTCGTCGGCAGAAAATCTGCGTGACGTCCTTACGCGACGCGTCCGCCGTGCAGAACGCCACCACGAAATCGACCGTGAGGAAGCGGCCGGTTGGATCGACGCCCTGATTCAGGACTTCCAGAAAAGCGAACTCCTGGATGACCGCATCTATGCCGAAGGTCGCGTCCAGTCGATGTTTCGCCAGGGACGATCGCGGCGCCTCATGATGCTCGAACTTCGTAACAAGGGAGTTCACGCGGACATTATCGAGGAGGCGCTCGCGGCACTTGCCGCGGAAAACTATGCGCCTGACCGGACGGCTGCCCTTCGATATGTTCAGCGAAGACGCCTAGGCCCCTACCGCCTAGGTTATCGGGAAGAGTACCGCGACCGCGATCTTGCTGCTCTGGCCCGCGCCGGGTTCGGCTATGACACCGCGTGCCGCGTGATCGACGCGGAGACCCGAGAACGTTTGGAAGAAGACGTCTTGCAAGACTGAGCGGCAGCGATACCCTAGTGACTGAATCCCCAAGCGGAGACCGCATGACCGTCCCAATCCACATCTGGTCTGACTACGTTTGCCCCTATTGTTTTCTTGCCGAGCAACCGTTGGCCGATGCCATCGCGGCGAGTGGCGTAGAGACCGAAGTCCGCTGGATGCCTTTCGAACTACGGCCTGAGCCGACGCCGACCTTGCGGCCAGAAGAAGACTATCTGCAATCAGGCTGGGCCCAATCGGTCTATCCGTTGGCCGAACAAATGGGGGTCGAAATCAAGCTGCCCGATGTTTCGCCACAACCCTATTCGCGCCTAGCGTTCGAAGGCCATCTTTTTGCCGAAGCAAATGGTCTAAGTCACGAATACACCCACCGCATGTTCACGGCATTTTTTCGCGAGAGCCACGACATCGGCGACATCGACGTCCTGACGTCCCTTGCTGAAGAAATTGGACTCGACGCCACCGCCTTTCACGAGGCCCTTCATGAAGGCACTTACGCCGAGGCGCATCAGGCTCTGTTGAAGCGAGCCTACGAGGAAGTTCAGGTTACGGCGGTCCCGTCATTCTTGATCGGTAACCGCTTACTGCGTGGACTCGCGGACCAGGATGCCTTGGTATCTCTTTTGCAAACCGTCGAGGCGGAGGCGACCCCGTGAGCATCGTCGTCCATCAGATTGATGCGTTCACCGAGAAGGCATTCGGCGGCAACCCGGCAGTCGCGTGCCTCCTTGAGGACGCTCCCGACACAGACTGGATGCAGGCCGTGGCGCGCGAGATGAACCTGTCCGAAACCGCTTTTGTTGTGCGCCGCAAAGATGGCGACTGGTCGCTCCGATGGTTCACCCCGGGGGCAGAAGTTGACTTATGCGGCCACGCGACCCTCGCCAGTGCGCATTTTCTTTGGGATCTAGCGTTGATCGCGCCAGACGAGCCCGCACGGTTTCATACGCGCTCGGGCGTCCTCACTTGCGTCCGGGAAGATGAGTGGATCGCTATGGATTTTCCGGCCCTGCCGACCGAGGCCGCGACAAATCCTGACGGATTGGCCGCGGCACTTGGCGCGAGCCCTATCGCTGTATGGCGCAGCACGTGGGACATCTTGGCCGAATTCGCGAGCGCCCAAGAGGTTCGGGACCTTAACCCGGATTTTCGGGCACTCCTGCCGTTCGCGGAACGCGGTGTGCTGGTCACCGCTCCGGGGGACGGTCCCTATGATTTTGTTTCCCGGTTTTTCGCGCCAGTCCACCGGATCGATGAAGACCCCGTCACGGGATCTACGCACTGTATCCTCACCCCGTTTTGGGGCGATCGCCTGGGCAAGTCCCAGATGCTGGCCTTTCAAGCGTCGCCGCGCGGCGGCATATTGAAGGTCAGAGCGAACGGGGATCGGGTCAACTTAAGCGGTAAGGCCGTGACGGTCATGACCGGTACGCTGTCGTGCTGAACGGCTGGTAGTGCACCCACAACACGGTATCTCACCCTTTTTGTTGCCGCGCTCTTCATGCTGGCCTCGATCCTGGCGGCGGCGTTCACTTTTCCTCTGAATTAGATTCTGGCCAACGAAGCCTACCCCCTGTTGTCTGAGAGCAAGCTCTTGGCTAGTAGCACCAATCCGATGCCTCGAAAGTATTGGGCCATGACGCGCACCAATTCGTTTGAGCCCGCCGCCTAGTCGACCAGAGGTAGACGCCCCGTGACGGGATATCTTGGATCGACAAACCCGTGGGTCGACATAGAGCCTGGCGCCACCAAGCCATCAACAAATGCCTCGTCATCTTCATGCCAGTCCAAGGCGGCAACTCCGAGATAGTCCTGCCATTGCTCAAGCGTTCGTGGCCCAGCAATCACCGAGGTGACAAGCGCGTTATTGAGGCACCACAGAACCGCAAATTGCGCCGGCGACATGCCACGCTGTTTGGCGCGCTCAACGAATTTTCCCGCGATTTCAAGTGACTCCGGTCGCCATTCCGATTCCATCATGCGCGGATCGTTACGGCCGGCACGTGTCGTTGGATCGGGTGTCGAAACGCCGATGTATTTACCTGTGAGGATGCCGCGGGCCAAGGGAGAATAATTGGCCACACCGAGCCCGAAGTGCCCACAGGCGGGCATGACCTCGACCTCGGCAGTGCGGCTGACAGCGTTGTAGTTCGGCTGGCAAACGATGGGCGGTTGGATGCCTGCCTCAACACAAAGATGGACGATCTCTGCGATCCGCCAGGACGGAAAGTTGGACACACCAACGTAGTTAACTTTGCCGGCGGCGATAACGTGCGCCAATGCGTCGACTGTTTCGTCGAGCGGCGTGTCGTAGTCGTCGACATGCAGATACATGACATCAACGTAGTCGGTCGCGAGCCGCGCAAGGCTGTCGTCAACGGCTTGAAGCACCGCCTTGCGGCCACTCCCGCGTTGATTGGGGCCACGCCCAAACGGGTTGGCAAGTTTGCTCGCCAGGACCCATTTGTCTCGGTCTGCTGCGATCAGCGCGCCGGTAACCCGCTCTGATTCGCCCTTGTTGTAGACATTCGCGGTATCAATAAAGTTTATTCCGGTATCGCGAGCGGCGCCCATAATACGCCCGGCCTCTGCAGCATCGGTTTGAGCGCCGAACATCATCGTGCCTAAGCACAATGGTGAAACCATTAATCCACTAGCGCCGAGACGCCTATACGACATATCCATGGGCTGCCTCCTCTTTCCCTTTACCTCGCATGCGCACCTGCCGCGGGCAAGCCGCTTGCAACATGGTGAAGCCGAGGATTAAAGGCTCCGACATCATCATGAAGGTCATGGACCTCATGCGCAAAGACAGACTTACCTCGTTCAATCACAGCCTGGCGCGGACTATTGGCTTGGAGCACGCCGACCATCCAACCCTGATGGTGCCTGACAGGCTTGGCGCCATGCCTAATTTCATCGTTGGAAAGGACATGGCGCTGAATCTTGATGCGCCCTTTCAGAAGTATGGATGGGGTTCCATGCACATTGAGGACATACTTCGCGTTACGAATAATGGTATCGAACCGTTGACCAGTTTGAACACCGAAATGCGCATTTTGTAGGGCGAGGTATGCAACATAAAACAACACGTGGAAAAATTCTCTACTTGCGCGATGGGGAGGAAACCGGACGCGAATGGTTCACCGTCACCAAACACGGGGATGGCAGTCGCGGCTTTCGCGCCATGTGCGAAATGGACGATCACGACTTGCTGCGCGACGCCACCTACAACGTTGGGCCGAATTGGGAGCCTTTAGACTGTTTTGTGCGCCTTAGTGCGGCAGATCGCTTCGTTGGCTCGTCCTGGTTTCGCTTCGACGACACGGGTGCCGAATGCGAGGGCTACACGGTGAACGAAGGCCGCTTACAACAACGCATTGATGTCGGCCATCGGCCGCCGTCGTTTGGGGCCCATCCGATCATTTGCGACATGTGGCACCTCTCCCAATTCGATAAGACTGGACCAACGCGGCAAACACTCAAGAACATCATGTTGTCGTCACCGCAACCAGACGGCGGTACGGGCCCTATGTTGGCCTGCCATGATCTGACGATCGAGTATTTCGGCACCGAATCCGTGACCGTCCCGGCCGGCACGTTCGAGGCTGATCATTTTGCTTTTGTTCTCGGCGACCCGCACCCAGCGAACGAGGAACTCTGGTGCGTGGGGCCGGATATTCTCCCCATCAAGATCGCCTACCCGATTTACCAATCTACCTATGAACTCGCCGAGTGGTCCGAGGATTGAGCGCTATTCGAGTGCGTTCGCCGCCTCGAGAAGACGAAGCAGCGCGACAAAGAAGGAACTGTTGGTGCGATTGACCCGGCCGCTTTTATAACGTGGCTTGGCACCTTGGATCGCAGAGGAGTTCGGGTTGAGAGCGAACACGCCGCAGGCGTCCTACGCGCCTTCATGTGCACAATACTCGGCAACCGCCTCGCCTTCGCGGACCGCTTTGCGCCCTTTGGTACGCACTCCCATCCAAGGAATGCTTTTTACGTGACGGCATCGCGCTCCGGCTTCCCGCGACAGTTCTCGAGGCTACCGGAGAACTGCTAGGACCCTGCATAGGGTCCGGGTAGGTTCAGTCGGTTGATCCGGTGTGCTTTTTGCGCAGCGTCATTTCCCTATCGGTTGACTACTCCATCCTACGTACCGAGGTAATACCGGACTGCGGATGGGAAAATGACGCGGAGACTGCTCGAATCGTTGACCTCATGCTCGACGGTCTGCACCCACCGCAAAAGAAAAGGGCCGCCCGGTTTCCCGAGCGGCCCCTTTTGTCACATGCACCGAAGACGTCAGTTCAGCGTAATTTCGTGGAAATTGAACCGTTGAATAATGTTGGAGAACCCGTTGACCCGCTTGTTGAGGCCGGTCAGATCGGTTAGCTCGACAAAGAAGAGATTAGGTGCGTTCTCGTGGTTCAGGACCATTAACTCTTGAATCAACTTGCGACGTTTTTCGACATCAAACTCGCCCATTGCTTGGTCAAGCTTCGCCGTCTCTGCTGCGTCGCAATGTGACCCCGGATTTTTCGCGCACGAAAGATTTGGATAGGCATCGAACGGGATCGCATTGAAGTTGTGGCAGGAGTTCTGAAAAATATCTGAGAATCCCATGCCGCCTTCTGGCCCCTTCTTTTTGGCAAACCACATGTCGAGCCACTCGCCGAATGTGATCTGGGTAAGTCTGGCCCGAATACCAATCGCCCCCAACTGCTGCGCGGCAAACTGGTAGATTTCGGCGTCCGCGGGGAACGCGCCAGGAATAACCATGATCTCTGTCTCGAAACCATCCGCATACCCTGCGTCCGCGAGAAGCTGCTTGGCTTTCACAGGATCGTATGGGTAGGGCTTCACTTTCGCATTGTAGCCGAAGGTGAACCGGGTAGCGCACTGGCCAGCCGGGACCGTAGTGCCACCAAGGAGATCGTCTGCTATCGACTGTCGGTCGATCGCATAATTCGCTGCCTGTCGAACGCGCTTGTCACTGAACGGACTATTCTTTCGCACCGACATGAAACGCCAACCCATCGCCGAAGGCCTTGAGGCAACATCAATACTATGACCTCCACCCTCAAGCTGAACTTTTGAATCGAACGGGACACCCTGAGAAATGTCGATTTCGTTCGACAGGATGCTCGTGACACGCGTCGCGGCCTCGCGGAGCGCTTGGATGCGCAAGTTCGGTATTTTGGGTGTGCGCAAGCCCCCGTCAAAAGCGACAAGATCGATGAACCCGTCCACGCCACCGGTGAATACCGGGTTCATGTACGGGCCTGTGCCGACCGGCTTTTTGGAGAACACTTCTGTTCCCAAATCGTCGCGTGTCCCGGTTTCCGGAATCCAAAAGCCAGCAAGCTGGCGCGGCAACTCGGGATTCGGCTGGGTCGTGGTAAAGCGAATCGTATAGTCGCCAACGGCTTCGGCATTATTAACAAACGCCTGCTTCTTATTGGTCGAAAAGGCGACCGTTCCCGCAGCCTCTTCGTTATCTACGAGGTAGGTGAACTGGTCCACGACTTGTTTTGCTGTCAGTTCCGTACCGTTATGAAACTTGACACCACGCTTTAGGGTTACCTCCCAAGTCGACGCGTCAATGCTCTTCCAACTCGACGCCAACAAGCCAGAGACGTCGCCTTGCGGGCTAACCCGCGTCAGCGAGTCATACATTGGCCACAGCGTATAAACACTCGGCGACGCCGTACCTTGTTCGGGTCGCCCAAAAGCTGGAGCAATACTTGCTGTTGCAAATCGTAGTGTGTTGTCTGACGACTGAGCGCTGGCCGCTCCGGCCGTCAGTACGACCGCCGCTGCCGCCATCGCGCTCAATGACGCCCTAAATGTTTGTCTTCCCATCCGAACCTCCCGCATTTATTTGCTCGCTCGGCCGAGCGAGCATTCGGGAGACATCTTAGGTGCGATGACACAAATTGCTAGACGCTGCTAGGAAGCCTTCAAATGCCCGGACATTTGTGTTTTATCCGCAATTGCCAGCGACGCTGTGCACTGCTTTCTTGGCCTATAGTCACCGGTAGCCTTCTAGGTCGGGGTAGAGAAAGTCACAGGGTACAAACATGAAGCCACAGGCCATCGGCGACATCGTCATCTCAAAATTAATCGAAGATGTGCATCCCTTCGATACCAAGACGGGCCTACCGGATGCGACACCTGACGTGTTTGAAACCAACAAAGAGTGGCTCGCGCCGCACCTGTATAACTTCGCAGCTGATACGCTGCTGCTGTCGTTTCACACCTATATCGTGTGTACGCCCAAATACACCATTCTGGTCGACACGTGCATTGGTAACGACAAGGAACGTCCCTGGTTAGAACTTTGGCATCACCGCAGCGGACCATACTTGGACCAGATGATCGCAATGGATGTGGCGCCCGAGTCGGTCGACTATGTGATGTGCACCCACCTTCATGCTGACCATGTCGGTTGGAACACGCGTCTGCTGGATGGGCGCTGGGTGCCGACGTTTCCAAACGCAAAGTACATTTTTTCTCAGCGCGACTATGACCATTACGCTGGAACCGATCCGGACGACCATAGCCACAGCGCGTTTCGCGACTCGGTCCTACCGATTGTTGAAGCAGGACAAGCCGTGATGATCAATGACGATTTCTCCATCGACGACACCGTGACTATCTTGCCGACACCGGGTCACACGCCCGGCCACTATTGCGTGCGGCTCCAATCCAAGGGTGCCGAAGCCATCCTGACGGGTGACTTGATGCACTTTGGCGTTCAAGTGGCGCGGCCCGATTGGAGTGCTGTGTTCTGCGTGGACGGTGTGGCATCTGCCGTAACCCGAAAAAAATTTATCGATACCTATGCCGACTCCGACGTCCTAATCTTGCCAGCGCACTTTCCTGGGCCGACCTGCGGCCATATCATCGGCAGCAGCGAAGGAACCCGGTTCCGCTTGAAGATTTAGGCTGCGCGATCAGAAGATTTTTTCTCCGTGGTTATTCCGATGATCGTGTCCCCGTTTGCGGGCTCTGTAATGCCCACGGTCAGCGCATGGCCGTAGCTGGTTAAGAACGCAAAACACTTGAAGTATCAGATGGTTACGCCATCCGTAAGATGGGTTTGATTGCAGCCCCCGATTCAGCGTCGGCTACAGCCTCGTTAATGTTCGCAAAGTCATACCAGGAGACCA
>JAPKDI010000211.1 GCA_026421105.1 Alphaproteobacteria bacterium
AGAGCTTTCTCGGGCTCACCGTCAATTGCGCACGCTGTCACGATCACAAATTCGACCCGATCACACAGAAAGAATATTTCCAGATCGCCTCCGCCCTCGCCGGCGTCCACCGCGGCGATCGAAACGTGCCCTCCGGCGGCGACCCGAGTGCATTAAAAAAACGGATTGAGGCGCTGGGCAAGCAACTCATTCAACACGACGCAAGAATTCGCACTGCGATCCTCGCCGAGCAATCCGACGAGTCGGCAAAGCAAGCCGAGCCACCGACACCGGTCTCGCGCTGGACCTTCGATAGCGATCTCCGCGATCAAATCGGCACGGCCCACGGCGAAGCCAAGGGCGGCGCAAAAATTGTCGACGGAGCGCTAGTCCTAGACGGGAAAACCGCCTTTGTCTTCACCGCGAGACGCAAATCTGAGCTCAAAGCGAAAACATTGGAAGCCTGGGTACAACTCGACAACCTCGGCCAGCGCGGCGGCGGCGTGATCAGTGTGCAGAACGTCGACGCGCATCAGTTTGACGCGATCGTCTTTGGCGAAAAAGTAGCTGGTCACTGGATGGCCGGCAGTGATGGCTACGTGCGATCGCAGGGTTTCCACGCTGATTCAGAGCAAGAGGCAATTGGACAATTTGTACACATCGCGATCACCTACACCGAAGACGGCACCATCACCGCCTACCGCAACGGGCGACCGTCCGGCAAAGCATACAAGACCGGCCCTTCGAAATACCTCAGCAACAACCACCAAGTGATTTTCGGATTGCGACACGGGACCACGGCAGGTGACGGCAGAATGTTGGCCGGGAAGATCGACCGTGCCCAGCTCTACGATCGCGCCCTGACTGCCGACGAAGTCGCTATTTCGGCTAATGTTAGGATTGTCACCGAAGCGCAGATCGTGTCGCACCTGAATGAGAAGCAGAAGGCGAACCGGGAGAGTTGGAAAAATGAGATCGCGCAACTCAATGGAGAACTCTCGAAGATCAAAGAGAAGAAAGTCTACGCGGTGACGCCCAAAAATCCCGGCATCACCCGGCTGCTGGTGCGCGGTAGCCCGTTCGAGCCAGCCGGTGAAGTCGCGCCCGGGGGGATCGCCGCAGTCACAACCGTACTGCCAGCAGACTTCGGTCTCAAACCGGACGCACCCGATCAGCAACGTCGCACAAAGCTCGCCGAGTGGATCACACACCCGGACAACCCGCTGTTCGCGCGCGTCATGATGAACCGCCTATGGCACTACCACTTCGGCCAAGGGCTGGTGAAAACTCCCAACGATCTCGGTTTGAGCGGCGGTGAGGCATCGCACCCCGCGCTGCTCGACTGGCTCGCAGCGGAATTCCGCGCCAGCGGCTGGAGCCTGAAGAAGATGCACCGCCTGATCTGCGATTCCGCCACCTACCGGCAGTCGTCGAAGGCAAATTCACAAGCGCAACAGATCGACGCTGGCAACGTGCTGCTGTGGCGGCATACCCCGGCGCGACTCGAAGCCGAGGTGATCCGTGATTCCATCTTGAAAGTTTCTGGCCAGCTCAACCTAAAGATGAGCGGTCCGGGCTACCGCGATTTCAAAATGTACAATCACAAAGGATCATGGGTCTACGATCCGATCGATCCCGAGGGTGCCGAGTTCAACCGGCGCAGCATCTACCGCACTTGGGCACGCGGCAATATCCACCCGTTGCTGGCCCCGCTGGATTGCCCCGATCCGAGCTCCGCCACGCCCGTACGCAGCGTAACAACGACACCGTTGGGCGCACTCGCTTTGATGAACACCTCGTTCTCCTTGCGGATGGCCGACAATTTTGCGCAACACCTCAAAACCGAAGCAAGTGACGGCATCCTCGCACAAATCAAACGCGCCTTCCAGCTGGCCTTCGCTCGTGAACCGAGCACGGAGGAACTCGTGCTAAGCACCGCGTTCGTCAAAAAGAACAGCCTTCCCGCCTTCTGCCGTGTGCTGTTTAATTCAAATGAATTTCTCTATGTCAACTGACCCACGGCAGCCAGGCACTCCTGTCTACCCGACCTGTAGAGCCGTAATCCCTAGGCAGACAAGAGCATCCGCCCCCCGAATCCCATGATCACCCGACGCAACTTCCTCGACTGGACTTCCACCGGACTTGGCACCGCCGCAGCCTCCTCGCTACTGCTGCGTGACAGCTTCGGCGCCCCACCGAAACTCCCGCATAGCGAGCCAAAGGCCAAACGTGTCATCCACCTCTGCCTGTGTGGAGGCTTGAGCCAAGTCGATTCATTCGACTACAAACCAAAGCTCAAAGAGCTGCACGGAAAATCACTCTCCGCGGACGAGAAACCTGACGTATTTTTCGGTAAGGTCGGCCTGCTGCGGCAGAGCGACTGGGAGTTCAAACAACGCGGCCAGAGTGGGCTGTGGATCTCCGAGCTTTTCCCTAACATTGCCACCGTCGCCGACGAGCTCGCGGTGATCAACTCGATGGTCGCCGAATCCTCGAGCCACACGCCAGCGACCTTCCAGGAGAGCAGTGGCTTCCGCCTCAACGGATTCCCCGTGATGGGTTCGTGGGTCTCTTACGGGCTCGGCAACATGACCGACGACCTGCCGACCTACGTCGTCCTGCCCGACGCGCGCGGCCTGCCCGCCGGTTCGACCAGCAACTGGACGAACGGATTCCTCCCCGCCATCCACCAGGGCGTCCCGTTCCGCACCAGCGGCGAGGGCGATGCAATCAGCAACCTGTTCCCCGCCCGAAAAATCGACGCGCGCATCGAAGAAGAGAGCCGCGCATTCTTGGAAAAAATCAACCGTCTACACATTCAAGAAAACGGCGCAGAGGACGCCTTCTCCGCTCGCATCTCCAGCTACGAGCTCGCCGCACGCATGCAGCTTGCCGTTCCCGAGGTTACCGACATAAGCACGGAATCCGAAGCAACACGCGAACTTTACGGCCTGAACGGCAAGGAGACCAAGGACTTCGGGCGCAGTTGCTTGCTAGCACGGCGCATGCTCGAACGCGGCGTGCGCCATGTGCAGCTTTTCTCCGGGGGGTCGTTCGGCGGGCCCCGCATCAACTGGGACGGCCACGAGGACATGAAGCGCAACCACGGCCGCGAGGCCGCGCGCATCGACCAGCCGGTCGCCGCCTTGATCAAGGACCTGCGCCAGCGTGGTATGCTCGACGACACCCTGGTGCTGTTCACCTCCGAGTTCGGCCGGACACCCTTCACCCAGAGCGGAGCCGACCAGGTCGGGACCGGCCGCGATCACAACCAGGCCGGATTCAGCGTATGGATGGCCGGCGGCGGCGTGAAGCGAGGTGTCAGCTACGGAGCGACGGATGATGTCGGCTATAAATCGGACATCAACCCGGTGCCGTGGCACGATTTTCACGCCACCGTTCTTCACCTGTTAGGGATCGATCACACCCAACTCACCTACTACCACAATGGCATCCAGCGCCGCCTAACCAACGTGCACGGCGAAGTGCTGAACGGCATCATAGGTTAGTGCTACATAATTCTTAGAACACTGGATATAAG
>JAPKDI010000212.1 GCA_026421105.1 Alphaproteobacteria bacterium
ACCCAACGCGGCAAGCTCCCGGCGCTGCGCGCGCCCGCCGCGGTACAGAGCGCACACCTCCTGTCGATCGATGCCGCCACGCGGCGCAATCTGGAGCTCACCCGAACGCTTTCCGGTGATCGCGAGGGCAGTCTGTTGGCCGTCATTGATCGCACGGTTACAGGTGCTGGCGCGCGCCTGTTGGCCACGCGTCTTGCTGCACCGGCGACCGATCCACCCGTTATTCGCGACCGGCTCGACCTGGTGCAGTTCTTTGTTGAAGACAGCGAACGGCGCGGTGCGTTGCGCGATCTCCTCAACGAAACACCGGATAAGGCGCGCGCCCTTGCACGCCTGTCGCTCGGTCGTGGCGGTCCGCGCGACCTAGCTGCCGTACGCGATGGCTTGGCCGCCGCTGAAAAAGTGCACGCGCTGCTCGCGTCGGAGGGGGTCCTCGCATCATTGGTGGTGTTGTGCGAACCGTTGGTTGGGCACACAACTCTCGTCGACGCGTTGGCAGCAGCCCTCAGCGAAGACTTGCCCCACCTCGCGCGCGATGGCGGGTTTATTGCCAAGGGATACGACGCGGCGCTGGAAGAGTTCCGCACGTTACGGGACGAAAGCCGCCGCCATACTGCTTCGCTCCAGGCGCGCTACGCAGAAGAGACCGGCATCACAGGCCTGAAAATCAAGCACAACAACGTGCTGGGCTATTTCATTGAGGTCACACCCACGCACGCCGACAAAATGGCAAAAGACCTGCCCGAGTCCGTCCGTCAGCAATTCATTCACCGCCAAACGCTCGCGAGCGCGGCTCGCTACACAACCACCGAGCTGGGCGACCTCGCAGGCAAAATTTCGAACGCCGCCGACCGCGCCCTCGCGATGGAGCAGTCCATGTTTGAAACCTTGTCGGCGCAGACCTTGGCGCGATCGCGCCCCATTGGGGATGCCGCCGCAGCGCTGGCCGCCCTTGACGTGGCAGCGGGCCTGGCCGAGTTGGCCGTTGGGCAACATTATGTGCGCCCCCAGGTCGACGACAGCCGGACCTTCCAAGTCATGGGTGGTCGCCACCCCGTGGTCGAGGACGCGCAGCGACGGACGAACGGTCCGGCCTTCGTTGCCAACGATTGTGATCTCGGCGTTGATGGCCGGGTGTGGCTTGTCACCGGCCCCAATATGGCGGGCAAGAGCACGTTCCTCCGGCAAAACGCGTTGATAATCATCCTGGCGCAGATGGGCTCCTACGTGCCGGCCGCTACCGCACATATCGGTGTTGTCGATCGCCTGTTCAGCCGCGTGGGTGCTGCGGATGATTTGGCGCGGGGCCGCTCGACCTTCATGGTCGAGATGGTCGAGACCGCTGCCATCCTCAATCGGGCCACTGATCGGTCGCTTGTCATCCTCGATGAAATTGGTCGCGGTACAGCGACGTTCGACGGGCTCTCGATCGCCTGGGCGGCGATTGAGCACCTTCATGACGTCAACCTGTGCCGCTCGCTTTTTGCGACGCACTATCACGAGCTCACGGTCCTCGCGAACAAGCTCCCGCGCCTCTCGACCCATGCCATGCGCATCAAGGAATGGAAAGGCGACATTGTCTTTCTTCACGAGGTTGTCGCCGGTGCCGCGGATCGTTCCTACGGCATTGCCGTGGCCAAGCTCGCGGGCTTGCCGGCACCCGTTATTCACCGTGCGGGTGAGATCCTCAAAGCCCTAGAAGCCAGTGAGCAAGGCAGTGCGGTCGCTCGATTGGCGGACGACCTACCCCTGTTCGCCGCGACGATGAGCCAATCAGGCGACGGGGGCCTGGAATCCGGTCCCGGTCCCTCGCCCTTGGCGGTAGCGCTTGAAGAAATCGTGCCCGATGAGCTCACGCCGCGCGAGGCACTTGAAGCCCTATACAAGCTCAAGGCGCTGCGCGACGCCTAGTCCTTGCCCCAAGGTGCGTCGCGCGCCTAGATTCGCGTTCCTTTTTTAATTCCAGAGAAATCAAACATGGCGGGACGGGACGGGCTAACGCGCCCTTGGGCATTTGTCGTCCTGACGGTCGCGATGGCGATTGCGGCAGGCAATCCTGTTGTCGGCCGCGCGGTTGTCGCGGAGGTGCCGCCGGTGGCGCTGACATTCTGGCGATTCATCGCCGCCGTCGTTGTCTTGGGGCTGTTTGGTGCCATACCGCTATGGCGCCAACGCGCGCTGTTCTTGCGTCACTGGAAAATGATGCTGGCGATGGGTGCGCCGGGTATTGCCGGTTACAACGCGTTTCTCTATCTCGGCGTGCAGACCACCACGGCGATCAACGCAGCGCTCATTACGGCAACGGTGCCGGTGGTCGTTGTCGCGATGATTGCGGTCGTCCATCGCGAGCGGATCAGCGCAAAGCTCGCGCTCGGCATGACGATTGGACTATTCGGCGTCGCCGTCACCGTCATGCGGGGCGATCTTACGGTTCTGTTGAACCTCGCCTTCGTGCCGGGCGATCTCTTGATGCTTGTCGCGGTGTTTGGGTTTTCGTTTTACTCGTTGCTATTGCGAGATCTACCGAAGGGGCTCCATCCCGTAGCGTTCATGCTGGTGATACACACGATCGCTCTGATCACCGTGGCACCGTTTTATGCGTGGGAGATTAGCGCCGGCATTACGTTTGTGCCTAGCGGTGGAGCCGTCGCCGCCATCCTGTACGTGGGCGTGATGGCCACGGCGGTGTCCTTCTCGATGTACAACTGGGCCGTTTCAGCGGTCGGCGTTGGCTCGGCGTCACAGTTCATCTATCTCGCGCCGGTGTTCGCAAGCCTGATGGCTGTCGCTTTTCTGGGCGAAACCTTTCGCGGGTTTCACTTGGTGGGTGTGATCCTCATTTTCGGTGGCATCTACGTGGCCACACGGCGGTCGCGGGCCGCCAAGCCAGGTGCCGCTGCATGAACGGGCGGGCGTTGCTCGCGTTCCTCGTGAACCCTTATGTCATCCTCACGCTGGTGATGTTGGCGGGCGCCGGCAACGCCGTGGTGGCACGGGCGACGGTTGGCGAGATGCCGCCGTTTGCGCTGTCTTTCTGGCGTTGGGTGACGGCGCTCATCATCTTGTTTCCCATTGGCGCGCGCGCCTTCTTCCTGCAGCGCCGCTTGCTCATGGCGCAGTGGCGGATCGTCTTGACGCTGGGCGCAATCGCGGTAGCGGCTTTCAACACGCTGATTTACCTCGGCGTACAGCACACGACGGCGCTCAACGCGTCTTTGGTGCTTTCCGTGATCCCGGTAGTCACCGTGGCACTGTCATGGCTGTTGCTGCGTGAACGGGCCAGTCCGCGCATGATTGTGGGTCTTGTCGCAGGCTTGATCGGCGTGTTCGCGATCCTCGCGCGCGGTGACCTCGGCCTCCTACGCACGCTCGATTTCAACGGCGGAGATCTACTGGTCTTTGCATCAATCTTCTGTTGGGCCGGCTATTCTATCCTGTTGGGCCGCCTGCCCCCGGGCATCCGGCCGGAGGGGTTGTTGCTGGCGATGGTCATCATCGGTGTTGTCCT
>JAPKDI010000213.1 GCA_026421105.1 Alphaproteobacteria bacterium
CCTTTTAGCGGCTAAACGTTCCTCGGCGGCCGTGCAGCGGGAGGAGGTGGCAGCTTGGCTCGAATCCGCCGATCGTCTCAAAGCGCAGCTACTGTCGTTTCGATTGCTTGGCCAAGTCGCGCCCGTTAAGACACCAGTGGACCTCGGTCCGTAGATCGCTACTATGTCCGTACATTTAAACGATTACGGACGCCTGCTCATGGCAGGCAAGGGGTGGTGTATGGCGCTCGTTGTGAAGCCGATCAAGGGCACATTTGTTGGCGAGGTCGATCCTATTGACCTGCGCAATGTCGACGATGGCACGCTCGCCGAACTGAAAGCAGCGTGGAACCGCTATCAGATTCTCGTTTTCCAAGGTTTGAAGATGGACGAGCCTGACCTTGTCACCTTCAGCCAACGCTTCGGCGACCTCGAAATTCATGTGCGCACCGAGTACCTGTCGCGCGCACACCCGGAGATTCTCTACGTCTCCAATATGAAAGATGAGACTGGGAGGGTAATCGGCATTCTGTCCCAAGGGGAAGTCGGTTGGCATTACGATCAGATCTACCTACCGCGGCCCGCACTGGGCTCATTTCTATTGGCCCACACTTTGCCGAAGGACCGGGGCGAGACGTCATTTGCCGACATGTCCCTCGCGTATGAACAACTCCCGCAGGGCACCAAAGCTATCATCGAAGGTCGCAAGGCCGTGCAATCATACGAGGCCTTCAATAGCGCCTACAGCGTCCCCACCGACAAGAAGCAGACCAAGAAAACACCGGACGTCGAGCATCCCATTGTGCGGACCCACCCAATGACGGGCCGCAAAGCGCTCTATATTTGCCCTGGGATGACCACCCAAATCGTTGGCTTGCCCGAGGACGAAAGCCGTGCGGTGCTGGATGAATTGTTTGATTGGACCGTCAGGCCTGAGTTCGTTTACACACACAAGTGGCAGGCGGGCAACGGCGTGATGTGGGACAATGCTTGCACGATGCACCGGCGCGAACCCTTCGACGAAAACGAGCAGCGTTTGATGAAGCGCACCACCATCCTGCCGCCGGCTGATTTGGCGGTCCCGTACTAGCGGGCCGGAAAGGCAAACCCCGATGTTGATGAGCGCCGAAGCCTACCGAGAGTCACTGCGCCAGTATCACCCCAAAGTTTTCGTCAACGGCGACCGCGTCGACTCGGTGGCCGACGAGGCACGCTTCATGCCGGGGATTAACGCGATCGGCGTGACCTATGATTTTGCGCAAGCCGAGCGCAGCCGTTTGTTGATGGCCCCGACCGAGGCGCGCACCGGCAAAACGGTCAACCGCTTCTTGCATATGAACACCAGCACCACTGATCTGCTGCACAAACTCGAAGCTGTGCGGTTGGTGTGTCAGGAATCGGGCTGCGCCCAGCGCTATCTCACGCAAGACGCACTCAACGCGATCTACCAGGCCACGTGGCGGATTGACCAGGAAAGTCAGGCTGGTATCCACGACCGCTTCCTCGCCTATCTCAACAAAGTACAAGACGACGACCTGACGCTCGGCGTGGCCATGACCGACGCCAAGGGCGACCGCTCAAAGCGTCCTCATGAACAGGCCAATCCAAACACATATCTGCACATCACCGAGCGCCGAGCCGACGGCATCGTCATTCGCGGCACCAAGGCGATTGTCACCGCGGCACCGTACGTCCACGAATTCCTTGTGATGCCGTGCCGCAACATGACCGAGGCCGACAAAGACTTCGCGGTTTGTTGCGCCGTGCCGGTTGATGCCGAGGGCATCACGATCATTGCGCGCCCCGCCGGTCGCCCGGGCGTAGAAGCAGCGAAATTCAGCAACAAATACGGACAGTCGACTGGCGTCGTCGTCTTTGAGGATGTGTTTGTACCGTGGGACCGTGTCTTTCTGGCGGGCGAATGGCAGCACAGCCAATTCCTCACCACGTCTTACGCAGCACACCACCGCCATTCTTGCATCGGCGCGCGCGCCGGTTTCGGCGATCTTTTGATCGGCGCCGGTATGATGATGACCGAGGCGAATGGCCTTGATGTCGCAAAGGTGCCGCACCTGCGTGCGCGCATGGTCGATCTCATCAAGATCGTCGAAGGCTTTTTCGCCTGCGGCATCGCATCGTCAACATACGGGCAAGTCGACCCGTCGGGCCTTGTTGAGCCAGAGCGCATCTACGCCAATATCGGCAAACTCTTGATGTCGACGCAGATCTACGAAATGCACCGCGTAGCCCACGAGGTTTCCGGCGGCTTGGTCGTCGCGCTACCCGGCCCGGAAGAAGACCACAATCCCGAAACCGCCGGCATGCTATCGGATGTCCTGCGCGGGCGTGACGATATTCCTTATGACAAGCGCATGGATGTCGCGCGCATGATCGAAGACCTCACCGCATCAAGTCAGGCCGGTTGGTATTCAATCATTTCGCTGCACGGCGGCGGTTCACCCGAAGCGATGGGTTTGGAAATTTTTCGTAGCTACCCACTGCAAGACAAAGTTGATTTGGTCGAACGCCTGCTTGATCGCGGTGCGCTCGCCGACGATGCAGGCACGCCCAGTCGGGACAAGCAGCCCGGCCGCTGTTGCGTCACCGGCTGCGATACGCCAGAAGAGGCCGCCCAACCACCTACCAAGGTACACTCTTAATGCAAGGTCCGCTTCGAACTCTTCTTTTTGCGCCCGGCAACCATCCGCGCAAAGTTGAAAAGGTTTTCCACACTGGCACCGATGTCGTCATCCTCGATCTCGAAGATGCAGTGGCGATCAGTGAGAAGGTGGCCACGCGTGCAACTGTTGTCGAGGCGCTCAAACTGCCGCGTCCCAATCTGGGCTATGTCCGGGTCAACGCGTTTGATACCGAATATTGCTTTGGTGATATCCATTCCGTTGTCGGTAATTGGCTTGACGGTATTGTGCTGCCCAAGGTCGAGTCGGCGGGCCAGCTCGAAGCTATCGATTGGATGCTCGCAGCGCTGGAACGTGAACGCGGTCTCGAAGAAGGCAAGATTGATCTCTTGCCCATTATCGAAACAGGCCTTGGTTTGGATCGTATCGACGAGATCGCCCACGCCGAAACGCGCGTCAAACGTCTTTCGTTCGGAGCAGGGGACTTTACCCGCGACATGGGCTTCATCTGGACCCCGGACGAGGCCGAGCTGTACTACGCACGCTCGCGTTTCGCGGTGGCCTCACGCGCGGCCCGGCTCGAACCGCCGATCGACACCGTCTTTATTGATCTGCGCGATATCGAGCATTTCGAAAAGGCGGCGACAACCGCGATGCAATTGGGCTTTCAAGGCAAGCTGTGCATTCACCCCAGCCAGATCGACATTAGCAACCGAGTCTTCACGCCGACAGAAGCGCAGATCATCGAAGCCAAGAAACACATCAAAGCCTTCAAGATTGCCGAAGCCGAAGGCTCCGCATCGATCCAGGTCGATGGCTATTTCCTCGACTATCCGATTATCGAAAA
>JAPKDI010000214.1 GCA_026421105.1 Alphaproteobacteria bacterium
AAACGCAAAGTTTGCGCTGTAACTTATGCAGGCATCCCCTTGATGCGCTTTGACAATCGGGAAACGCGGCGAGACATCGTGTTCTTCTTAACGATGCCTTTGTTCGCGGTGCGCATCATTTCGGGCTCGGCCTGGCGTAGCGCATCTTGTGCCTTGGCACGGTCGCCGGCCTCGATGGCCTGCTCAACTTTTTTTACGTAAGTACGCATACGACCAATGCGCGCGATGTTGACAGTCGTGCGCCGCGCGGTCTGACGAATTCGTTTCTGGGCGGATTTATGGTGCGCCATATTGATACTTTTCGTGAGTTGTGGAGAGGCGGCTTATATCGCCTGATACGAGGGCGGTCAACCGATTCAGGCGTTCTTGAAGTTGGGCTTTCGCTTCTCGACAAAGGCCGCCATGCCCTCTTTCTGATCTTCCAAGGCGAAGGTCGCGTGAAACAGGCGCCGCTCAAAACGGATGCCCTCTTCCAGGGTTGTTTCAAAGGCCCGATTCACCGCCTCTTTGGCCATATAGACCGCCGGTCGCGATAGGGTCGCTATTTCGCCAGCGACCTTGAGGGCCTCGTCCAGAAGCTCTTCGGCTGGGACAATCCGGCTGACCAAGCCAGACCGTTCGGCCTCCTCGGCATCCATCATGCGGCCTGTGAGGACCATCTCCATGGCCTTGGATTTGCCGACAAAGCGCGCTAGGCGCTGGGTCCCACCCGAGCCCGGGATGATCCCCAGGCGGATCTCGGGTTGCCCAAATTTCGCGTTGGGCGCAGCCAAAATGAAATCGCACATCATGGCAAGCTCACACCCACCGCCCAGCGCGTATCCTGCTACCGCAGCAACAATCGGCTTGCGGCAGGTCGCGGTGCGGCCCCAGTCGCGCGTGATGAAATCGCCGTCATAGACATCGACGAAACTTTTGGGCTGCATCTCTTTAATGTCCGCGCCCGCGGCGAACGCTTTCTCACTGCCCGTCACCACCATGGCGCCAACGCCGTCATCTGATTCGAAGCGATCTAACGCGGCACCCAGTTCGACCATCAACTCGCTATTGAGCGCGTTGAGCGCATCGGGTCGATTAAGCGTAATCAGACCGACATTGCCTTTGGTCTCCACCAGTATGGTTTCGTAGGCCATCGCGGCTTCCTTTCGGACGGTGCATTTTGGGTTAGGAAGCGGCCCATATACGCAAGCCGACCCGCAAGATCAACTGGGGAAGCTCAGCGCTGGCGGCGTGGGCAATAGAATGTCGAGCGGCCGGACTGAACAATGCGCTGGATCGCCCCATCGCAATCGCAGGTCGGGCACGGCGCGCCCTCACGATCGTAGACCGAGAAATTGTGCTGGAAGTAGCCCAGTTCGCCGCTCGCACCGACGTAATCGCGCAATGATGAACCGCCTGCCGCAATGGCGGCCTGCAGGACCTCACGAATGGCCGCGACGAGACGCGCCGCCCTGGCCGGGCCCACCGTATAGGCCTGGCGGCGCGGTGAGAGGCCCGCCATATAGAGCGCTTCACAGACGTAGATATTGCCCAAGCCGGCCACCACGCGCTGATCGAGTAGTGCCGCCTTGAGGGGGGTCTTTTTGCCGCGCAACCGTTCGGCCAGCATGGGCCCATCAAAGGCATTGCCCAGCGGCTCGGGGCCAATGTTGCACAGCAGAGGATGGTTCTCGGCCTCGCCCGGCTCGATGAGTGTCATCAGACCAAACCGTCGGGGATCGCTGAACACGATGTGGGCGTCCGCGCCCGTGATGAGAACGACGTGATCGTGCTTGCCGCGTGAGGGTGGCGGGCCGGCATGCAAGACCATGCGGCCGGACATCCCAAGGTGAGCCAAGAGCTGCACGCCGTCGTCCAGCAAGGCCATGATGTATTTGGCGCGCCGTGACAATGAGACCACGCGTCGCCCGGTGAGCCGCCGTGCAAAACCTTTGGGAAACGGCTGGCGGAGATCCGGTCGGCGGACCACCACCTTGGTCAGGGTCGCCCCTTCAAGGTGCGGACGCAGACCGCGGACCACGGTTTCGACTTCTGGCAGTTCGGGCACAGATTCTGTCGCGATGAGGAATAATATGGCGGCACGGCGAGGCGCCGTAGAGCCGGGGGCAAAGTAGCGCGATTACGACCCCTGCGCTATCGTCGGCGCATGGCCGAAACCACACCCGCACCCGATCACGTGCCCTTTGGGTTTCGCGACGTGCCGCGCGACGACAAGAGCGGGCTTGTGCGCGGCGTTTTCGATTCTGTATCGCGGCGCTACGACATCATGAACGATGTCATGAGCGGCGGCCTCCACCGACTGTGGAAGGACGCGATGGTGCGCCGCCTGCGTGCCCGCCCCGGCCAACACGTTGTGGACGTGGCCGGTGGGACCGGCGATATCGCGTTGCGTATCCTGCACCCGTTCCGCACGGCCGACCCAGCCGACCGGCCCCGCGTCACGGTCTTGGACATCAACGAAAGCATGGTGCGCGTGGGGCGCGACCGCGCGTTTGACCGTGGCTTCATCGCCGGACTCGAATGGGGATGTTGCGATGCTCAGGCATTGCCCCTGCCCGACCAGTGCGCCGACGCCTATACGGTGGCTTTCGGGATGCGCAACATGACGGATGTTCCAGCGGCGCTACGCGAGGCGCGACGTGTGCTGCGGCCAGGCGGACAGTTTCTGTGCCTCGAATTCAGCCAGGTGACGCCAGCGCTCGCCCCGCTCTATGACGCCTACTCATTCCGATTGCTGCCGGTGATGGGCTCCGTGATCGTTCGCGATGCCGAGTCCTATCGCTATCTCGCGGAAAGCATCCGGACCTTTCCGGCGCAAGACGCCTTCGCCGCGATGATCAAAGCGGCGGGTTTCGACCAGGTGAGTTACCGCAATCTCTCGGGTGGGATCGTCGCGCTGCACGCCGGCTGGCGAACCTAAAAGCCCTTGCTCGGCCCTTTTCGCAATATTCTCCGGCTGGTCCGGATCGCCTACACCTTGGCGCGCCATGACGCGTTGTTCTTGCTCGACATGCTGGGCTATGGCGATTGGCCGCGTCGGCTCGGACGGGTGTTCCTGCCGGGCCCTCGGGCGTCGATGCGCGGGCTGCGCCGCGGCCAGCGATTGGTGACGGCTCTGGAGGCCCTGGGGCCCGCCTTTATAAAGTTCGGCCAGACACTCTCGACCCGACCTGACCTGGTGGGCGATGCCTTTGCTGCCGACCTCGCCCAGCTCCGCGACCGCTTGGCGCCCTTTCCCGGCGAGGACGCGATCGAAGTTATCGAAGGCGCGTTCGACTGTTCACTCGAGACACTTTTCACGTCCTTTGACGAGACGGCGATCGCTGCAGCCAGCATCGCACAGGTCCATTACGCAGTGACAACTGAGGGCCGCGAGGTCGCGGTCAAGATATTGCGACCCGGGGTCGAACGGGCATTTGGCCGCGACATCGATCTGTTTCGTTGGCTCGCCCGAATCGCCGC
>JAPKDI010000215.1 GCA_026421105.1 Alphaproteobacteria bacterium
CGCTCCTGGCCCGGCCTTGAAGGGATGGACCTCGCCAAGGAAGTGAGCTGCACCCAACACTACGCGTGGTCGGAGACGACATGGCGGTTGGGCGACGGCTTCGGCCAGCTCGACGCGCCAAAATACAAGGTTGTGGCCGTCGATTTCGGCGCGAAACGCAATATCTTGCGCTGCCTTGCGGCAGCGGGCTGCGACGTTGTAGTCGTGCCGGCTACGGCCACCGCCGAAGACGTTCTGCGCCACAAACCTGACGGCGTGTTTCTCTCCAACGGGCCCGGTGATCCAGCAGCGACCGGTGTGTATGCCGTGCCAATGATCACCGAGGTGATGAACACCGGCGTCCCGCTATTTGGGATTTGCCTGGGGCATCAGTTGTTGGCGCGTGCGCTTGGCGCGAAGACCTTCAAGATGCATATGGGCCACCGCGGTGCCAACCACCCGGTCAAGGACTTGGCCACCCGCAAGGTTGAGATCACCAGCCAGAACCACGGCTTTGTCGTTGACGGCGACGCGCTGCCGTACGGAGTCACCGCGACGCATGTTTCGCTGTTCGACAACACTCTGGAAGGACTGAAGGTTGAAGGCAAGCCGGTGTTTAGCGTGCAGTACCATCCCGAAGCCTCACCCGGACCGCAGGACAGTCACTACCTGTTCGAGCGGTTCACTGATTTAATGGCACGCTGAATGCCCAAACGTACCGACATAAAAACCATCCTGATTATCGGCGCCGGGCCAATTGTGATTGGGCAAGCATGCGAGTTTGACTATTCGGGTTCGCAGGCGTGCAAGGTGCTCAAGGAAGAGGGCTACCGGGTGGTACTGGTCAACTCCAACCCCGCCACCATCATGACCGACCCTGACTTGGCGCACGCCACGTACATCGAACCGATTACGCCTGAGTTCGTGGCCAAGATCATCGAGAAAGAAAAGCCCGACGCGTTGCTGCCGACGATGGGCGGGCAGACAGCGCTCAACACGGCGCTCGCGTTGTCCGAAGACGGCACGCTGAAGAAGCACGGCGTCGAGTTGATCGGCGCCGATGAACAGGCGATCGCCAAGGCTGAGAACCGGCTTTTGTTCCGCGACGCGATGACGAAGATCGGACTGGAAAGTCCGAAGAGCCAGATCGCCCGCACCATGGAAGAAGCGGTGGCGGCCCTGACCGAGGTCGGCCTGCCGGCGATCATTCGCCCGTCGTTCACGTTGGGCGGTACCGGCGGCGGCGTTGCCTATAACCGCGAAGAGTTTGAACAGATCATTGCGCGCGGGCTTGAAGCCTCGCCCGCCACCGAGGTGCTGGTCGAGGAATCGGTATTGGGATGGAAAGAATATGAGATGGAGGTCGTGCGCGACAAAAACGACAACGCCATCATCATTTGCTCCATCGAGAACATCGATCCGATGGGCGTGCACACCGGCGATTCCGTGACTGTCGCGCCGGCGCTGACGCTGACGGACAAGGAATACCAGATCATGCGCAACGCCTCGATCGCGTGCTTGCGCGAGATCGGGGTCGAGACCGGCGGGTCGAACGTGCAGTTCGCGGTGGACCCCAAGACCGGGCGGTTGGTCGTCATCGAAATGAACCCGCGGGTATCACGCTCGTCCGCATTGGCATCAAAGGCCACCGGCTTCCCGATTGCCAAAGTCGCGGCGCGATTGGCGGTGGGCTATACGCTCGACGAACTCGACAACGACATCACGAAGGTCACACCAGCATCGTTCGAGCCGACGATCGATTATGTTGTGACCAAGATTCCTCGCTTCACCTTTGAGAAATTCCGCGGCGCGGAGGCTTTGCTGTCGACGTCGATGAAGTCGGTCGGCGAAGCGATGTCGATTGGTCGGACGTTCGGCGAGAGCCTGCAAAAGGCGTTGCGGTCAATGGAGACGGGCCTCACCGGGCTCGACGAGGTCGAGATCCCCGATTTCGACGGCGACGACCTGAACACCGTTCGTGCCGCGCTGACCAAACAAACCCCGGATCGTATTCTTCTGATCGCGCAAGCTATTCGCGCGGGCATGAGTTTGCCGGACATTCACGACTGCTGTTTCTATGACATGTGGTTCCTAGAGCAGATCGCGGCCCTCGTTGCGGCGGAAGAGCAGGTCCGCAGCGACGGTTTACCGGAGAGCCGCGCGGGCCTTGCCGATTTGAAACGCATGGGCTTCAGCGATGCTCGGCTGGCCCACCTCTCCGGCAAGGCCGAAGAAGACGTGCGGTCCTTGCGGGCCACGCTGAACGTTCGGCCCGCCTACAAACGCGTCGACACCTGCGCTGCGGAGTACGAATCCCAGACGCCGTACATGTACTCGACCTACGAATACGACAGCGCCGAGAATAGCGACGCGTCGGAAAGCGAAGCCGCGCCGAGTAACCGCGACAAGGTGATGATTTTGGGCGGCGGCCCGAACCGGATCGGCCAGGGGATCGAGTTTGATTATTGCTGCGTGCACGCAGCCTATGCGCTGACCGACGCCGGGTTCGAAACCATCATGGTCAACTGCAACCCCGAGACGGTGTCCACCGACTATGACACGTCAGACCGGCTGTATTTTGAACCGCTGACCACTGAGGACGTGCTCGAAATCGTGCGGGCGGAAAGCGCCAACGGCACGCTGAAAGGCGTCATCGTGCAGTTCGGCGGCCAAACACCCTTGAAATTGGCTAGCGACCTCGCAGCCGCCGGCGTGCCAATCCTCGGCACCTCGCCTGACGCTATTGACCTTGCCGAGGACCGCGAGCGGTTCCAAAAATTACTTGAACGGATCAAGCTCAGGCAGCCGCCAAATGGGATTGCCTTTACGGCCGAAGAAGCCGAGGTCGTCGCGGAAAAGCTCGGATATCCCGTGGTCATCCGCCCGTCCTACGTGTTGGGTGGTCGGGCGATGGAGATTGTCCGCGATCGCACGTCCCTGCGCCGCTATATCGGCGAAGCTATAAGGCTATCTGCCGGCAACCCCGTTCTCGTGGACGGCTATCTCGAGAACGCAATTGAAATCGACGTCGATGCCATCGCAGACGGTACCGATGTCTTCGTGGCCGGGATTATGGAACACATCGAAGAAGCCGGTATTCACTCCGGCGACTCGGCCTGTTCCTTGCCTCCTCACTCGTTAGCCGACGCGACCATTGCCGAACTGCACCGGCAAGCAGAGTTGTTGGCTCGCGCGCTGAACGTTGTGGGACTGATGAATATCCAGTTCGCGATAAAGGATGACGAGATATTCATCCTTGAAGTGAACCCACGCGCCAGTCGCACCGTGCCATTTGTCGCGAAAGCCATTGGCAAGCCTATTGCGAAATTGGCGGCCCGGGTGATGGCCGGCGAAAAACTTTCGAGCTTTGACCTCACGATGCCCAAACGGAACCACGTTGCCGTCAAAGAAGCCGTATTTCCGTTCGCCAGGTTTCCGGGCGTCGACACGCTGCTCGGCCC
>JAPKDI010000216.1 GCA_026421105.1 Alphaproteobacteria bacterium
AGCACGAAGAGGTCGTTGCTCTCGGGGCGCTTTTGCAGCAAAGCCTCGGCGTTGCGCAACATGCGCGCTTGGCGGGGCCAATCGGGATGGCTGTCGATGAACGACGCAATTTCCTCGAACGAAGGTGTCGCCCTAGGCTGGGTATAGAAACGCCAGCGGAAATAGTTGGTGGCTAGGCTATTGCTGCCCTGCGCAGCGGCCTCAAGGGTTGTCGCCCATTGCCTTTTCTCGGTTGCGGCAAAGGCCTTGCTGTAGGCCAGACGGTCAGCGGGCGAGATGGCGCTTTCACTCTGGGCCTGCGCCGCACTGGAACAGGCGCCCAGTAGGATCGCGCCGGCTATCATCGACCCACGTAGTAGGTGCATCATTTCCCCGTCTAGCTCGCGCAGACCCTACATCACACTCGCTTGCGAGGGTGACCCCAGAGCGGTATGGTCGGGCGAATTTCTTCATTGTGTATATGGGGTTAGGCATGTTCAAGGGCTCCATCGTCGCGCTGGTGACACCGTTCAAGAATGGTGCCGTCGACGAAAAAGCATTTCAGGACCTCGTGGAATGGCACATTTCCGAGGGTACGCACGGTCTCGTCCCCGTCGGAACGACGGGGGAGTCGCCGACGCTGACACATGCCGAACACATGCGCGTGACGGAGCTCTGCGTCGAGGCCTCAAAGGGCCGATTGCCGGTCATTGCCGGTACCGGCTCTAACGCCACTGCGGAGGCCATCGAGTTCACCCAGCACGCCAAAAAGGTTGGCGCCGACGCCGCCCTTGTGGTCACGCCTTATTACAACAAGCCGACCCAAGAGGGCCTCTATGCCCACTTCAAGGCGATCCAAGAATCCACCGAGATTCCGATCCTGATCTACAACATTCCCGCGCGCAGCGTCGTCGACATGTCGCAAGACACCCTCGCGCGTTTGGCTGAGTTGCCCAACATTGTTGGCATCAAAGACGCGACAGCCAGTATCCCGCGCGTGACCTCGACGCGGCTCCTTCTCGGTCCGCAGTTCTGTCAGCTCTCGGGTGAAGACCCGACAGCGCTGGCGTTCATGGCGCATGGCGGCCACGGCTGTATTTCTGTCACCGCAAACGTCGCGCCCAAGCTTTGCGCCGAGTTCCAAAATGCCTGGGCCGAAGGCCGCCCGCTTGATGCCCTCGCGTTGCATGACCGTTTGATGGCGCTGCACATCGCGCTGTTCCTCGAAACCAGCCCGTCACCTGCCAAATACGCGCTCAGCGTCCTTGGCAAGTGCAGCGATGAAGTGCGTTTACCTCTCGTCGGCCTCGGCGATAAGACCAAGGAGCACGTCCGGACGGCCCTGAAATCTGCCGGCCTGATCGCGTGACGCCATGGCAGGTAAGGTGCCGCGGGTGGACCGCTCCGTCGCGGTCAACCGCAAGGCACGACGCGACTATCACATTGAAGACACGCTCGAAGTGGGGATCATTCTCCTCGGCAGCGAAGTAAAAAGCCTACGCGCTGGCGGCGGCAGCATTGCCGAGTCCTATGCCGCCGAGCGCGACACCGGCCTGTGGCTGATCAACGCGCATATCCCCGAATTCAAAGCCGCCAATCGTAACAACCACGAGCCCACGCGGCCGCGCGAATTGTTGTTGCACAAAAAACAACTCGCCAAGTATCTGGGTGAGGTGCGTCGCGGCGGTATGACAATCATCCCGCTCAAGATCTACTTCAATGCTCGCGGCATCGCGAAACTCGAACTGGCGCTCGGCAAGGGCAAAAAGAACTACGACAAACGCGCCGACGTTAAGACGCGCGACTGGGAACGCAGCCAAGCCCGCCTGTTACGCAACCGCGGTTAGGGGCTTAAGCCTAGTGCCGTTTGCGCGCGCGGTAGGTCAAGGCCAAGTCGTTGCAATGCCGTATGGCCCATTCGGGAAGCCGCGCCCCGGGCTGAAACAAGATCACCCGATTGCCCTGAAACGCCAACTCATCACAGAACAACCCGCGACAGGTATCCACGAGATTGGTCTGTTAGTGCACCAACAATGCGCAGGCGTCGGGCGCCTCGCGCACCTGGCCCAGTCCGATGGCCGAGCCGGTACGCGCGTTGACCAGCAGATATGCTGGTTAGCCCAATTTGAGCGTTTCACCAACACCGCTGATCTCGTCGGTGTTGGCCATTGCAAAAAATCAGCACGCGCAACTGCATCATCGTTCTGCACACGCGGCCGAGTGTATTGGGGCCTCTGTGCCTTGACGAAGCGCTGCCTCCGTCACAGCGTGGCGTCGTGACCGCACAAACTCCCAGCACACCTTCCGTCACCGTGCCCTATTTGATGGTAGTCACGACGGTGTCGGTCGTGGCCTCGACGATCTACGTCCCGTCGTTACCCCTGATCGCTATAGACCTCGGCACCTCTACCACGATGGCGCAGTTCTCGCTCACCGCGTTCGTACTGACCTTCGGCATTGTGCAGCTCTGGCACGGTCCGGCGTCCGATCGCTTGGGGCGCTACCGTGTGCTCGCCGGTAGTCTTGTGGTGTTCATCATCGGTACCGCCGTCTGTGCCGTCGCGCCCAGCATTGAAATGCTGATCACCGGTCGGGTTCTGCAAGGCCTCGGTGCTGCGGGTGTCGGTGTATTGCCGCGCGCCATCGCGCGAGACCAGTTCGGCCACGCCGCCAGCGCGCGCATCTTCACTTATCTTTCGATGGCCGCCTCCGCCGCGGCAACTGTCTCGCCGGTGGTCGGCGGCGGTCTTCAAGGCCTTACCGGCAGTTGGCGCTTGAGCTTCATTCTCCTCGCGCTGCTCGCTGCTTGGGTTCTTTTCCTAACGGCTCGCCGTGCGCCCCTTCTTGCAACCGGCAGTACCGAACGTCCCGGTGGCATGCGGGGATACATCGCGGACTATTGGTCCCTCATGCGCCGTGCCCCGTTTGCGTTCAACGTCATCGGTGGCGGATTTCTGCGCGGCGGTTTCTATGCCTTCATAGTCTCGATGCCATTCGTCCTCACTAATCTTTATGACACCTCGGTTGCCGGAGTTGGCGTCATCATGATGACGCTCACACTCGCGTTCCTCGCCGCTAACTTCGTAGTGGTCCGTATTGCACATCGCTTCCGTCCGCAAATGCTCGTCGTCTTTGGCACATCGATCTCGATGCTATCGGCCATTGCCCTCGCGCTTCTGACCTTGACGAACGCAGGGCCGGTCATTGCGGTCTCGTTGCCGGTGACGCTGTTCGGGCTCGGCTATGGCTTCGCCGTCCCGGTGGCGAACGCGCTCGTCGTTGGCACCGATCCCCGGATGGCGGGCGCGGGGTCGTCACTTTTAGGGTTTTGGGCCTACACTATGGGGGCGGGCGGCACCGTCGCCGCGGGCTTGCTTACCCATACCACCGCCCTACCACTTTCTATCCTGCTGGCGATTGCCACCACAGGCGCACTGATCTGTTT
>JAPKDI010000217.1 GCA_026421105.1 Alphaproteobacteria bacterium
CTTAGAGAATAGGGAAGGTCGCAATGGCGCAGCACAAAAGCGGCAATCGCATGCGGGTCGTCGAGCGCGAGCACCGGACAATTTACATCGGGCCAGGGCCGATCGCTCGCCAGGGCGACGACATTCGGGTCGGTCTTACAGAGGTTTGGCACGGCGTCGTCGCCCCGAACGATTTCTAACTTGGCGTGGTGGCCACGCTTGAACCCCTCGACTAGTACAAGATCAACAGATGTCATCTGGAGCAGCAGGTCATCCAAGTCGGCCTCCGGTTGCGCGCGATGTTCGTGCATCAAAGCCCAACGTTTTGCCGATGACAACATTACCTCCGTCGCGCCGGCAGTGCGGTGTTTATATGAGTCCTTGCCGGATTGATCGACGTCGAAATCATGATGGGCATGTTTGATCGTCGAAACTGACAGGCCTTGGCCCACGATTAGCGGTAGGAGTTGCACCATCAGCGTTGTCTTGCCGCTGCCCGAATAGCCTGCGAGTCCGAATATCTTCATGCTCATTCCGCGGCCGGGTCATTGGCGCCGGGCCGGATCATATGAACGATTCCTCCGCGGAGGTATACATAGCCGGTGTACATCGTCAGGACGGCGGCAGCCCATAATAATACTGCGCCAAAGACAGCAATCTGCGGTGCAACGCCAGTGAGTAAGAGGAGAGCAATCGCAACCAGCTGCACGCCAGTTTTCCACTTTGCAAGCCCGCTGACCGGTACTTGGATCTGCTTACCCGCGAGAAATTCGCGCAGGCCAGAGACGAGCAGTTCGCGCAGCAGGATCAATAAGCACGCGATGACCCCCGCCCCGCTAATTGCTCCGGTCGCGATCATCATCATTAAGACGGCACCGACCAACAATTTGTCAGCGATCGGGTCCAAGAAGCGCCCGAAGTCTGTGGTTTGACCCCAGCGTCGCGCCAGCATGCCGTCGAGATAGTCCGTTACACTTGCATAGGCAAAAAGTGCGAAGGTCGTCCAACTTGCCGTCACAGGTGGCAAATAGAACGCCGCGACGATCAGTGGGATCGCGACAATGCGCGACAGGGTCAGGGTATTTGGAAGGTTTGGCACCAATCGCACCGCAAAAGTTGTGGTGGGCAGCATACCACGCCGCGCTGTTTCTAGGTGTCGTTGTGGAAAAACCCGTACACGACTTTCGCGCCGTTGCGGCTGATCCCGTCGACCTTTTCAAGATCGGCGAGCCCGGCACGCTTGACCTCGCTAGCCGAGCCGAAGTGATGCAACAAAGCACGTTTGCGCCGCGCCCCGATCCCGGGAATCTCATCCAATGGCGACGCCCCGATCGCTTTTGATCGACGCGCTCGATGGCTACCGATCGCGAACCGGTGCGCCTCGTCGCGCATGCGCTGAAGGAAGTAAAGCACCGGGTCGCGGGGCTCGAGCCGCTTTTCGCTGCCGTCCGAAAAAAACAGGCGCTCACGCCCGGCATTGCGGTCGGGTCCTTTGGCAATGCCCGCAACGGGCACATCGCTTAGGCCGAGATCGTCAAGCACCCTCTTGGCGACGTTGAGCTGGCCACGGCCGCCGTCAATGAGCACCAAGCCAGGCCACAGTCCACTGACGTGGTCTGCGTTGTCCTTGAGCAAGCGCTTGAAGCGTCGTGTGAGGACTTCAACCATCATCCCGTAATCGTCGCCCGGCGAAAGCTCCTCGTTGAGAATGTTGAACTTGCGGTACTGGTTTTTCATGAAGCCTTCCGGCCCAGCCACGATCATCGCGCCTACTGCGTGGCTGCCGCTGATATGGCTGTTGTCGTAGACCTCGATCCGATCTGGTGGACCGTCCAATCCGAAGGTCTCGGAGACGCCCTTTAGCAACGCGCGTTGCGTCGCACTTTCCGCCATACGGCGACGCAAGGCGTCACTGGCATTGTCCAGCGCGTGGCGAACAAGGTCGGCTTTCTCGCCACGCTGCGGGTGCGCAATCTTGACGGAATGTCCTGCGCGCACGGATAGTGCTTCGGCCACTAGGTCGCGCTGCTCGCACTCATGGCTCGCGAGTATCTGCTTTGGCGCGAGGCGACTCTCGTAGAACTGGCCAAGGAACGCCGTCATGATTTCCGGCGGCTCGAGTGATTGCGCGTGCGATGGGTAGTAGGCGTGGCTACCAAAGTTCTGACCGCCACGAAAGAAGAATACCTGCACACAGATTTGACCGGCTTCTTGATGCAGGGCGATCACGTCCGCCTCGTCTACGGTCTGAACGTTGATTCCCTGGTGTGCCTGGATGTGTGCCAGGGCTTTGATGCGGTCCCGGTACATGGCGGCCGTCTCGTAGTCGCGGCTTTCTGCCGACGACGTCATCAGCGACGCGAGCCGTTGTTGGATCTCATGGCTTTTGCCGGTCAAGAAGTCGCGCGCCTGATGGACGATTTCCTCGTAGTCGTCGTTTTTTATGTTGCCGACGCAGGGCGCCGCGCATCGTTTGATCTGATACTGCAGGCATGGACGGGTCCGGCTCTCGAGTACGGAGTCGCTGCATGACCGCAGTGGAAACGCCCGCTGCAGGGCTGATAGTGTGCGGTTGACGGCGCCGGCGGACGCGAAGGGGCCAAAATATTCGGCATCGCGGTCACGGGCACCGCGGTGCTTGGCAATCTGTGCCCATTCATGGTCGCGACGGATCATGATGTAGGGAAACGATTTATCGTCGCGCAGCAGCACGTTGAAGCGCGGCTTGAGCCGTTTGATCAGGTTTGATTCAAGCAACAACGCCTCGACCTCAGTGTGGGTCGTGACGATCTCCATCGACGCCGTGGCGGCGATCATGTTGAGAATCCGGTTGGTGTGCCCGGTGCGGTTGGCGTAGCTGCCGACACGACGCTTCAGGTTGCGCGCTTTGCCCACATAGAGTACCTCGCCGCGCCGGTTGAGCATTCGGTAAACCCCAGGTACCCCGGGCATCGTTTTAAGCGCCGCGCGAATGACCGCCCGCCCGTCGTCCGGCGCGACTTCGGCGAGGTCGTCTTCGGTGTCGGTGTCGGTATCGGTGGGGATTGGGCTCATCGTCCCGTTATATCGCAGTGCGCCCACTGAGGGTCAACGGGATGCTGGTAACTAACAAGGTCCTTGGGGATCCGCCTTAGGGCACCGCAAAATTTGATTCGGGTGTTTTCGTCAAACCTGGGGACAAGTTTTTGGGCGAATGGGCAAACGCGCTATTAGGACAGGACAAATCTTCGTACCGGACATCGCTGCCCAAGATTTTGGCATGTTTTGCAGGCCGTTTATTTTATTGTCCTTATCAAAATCAAGCAGTTCGTTTGGCTGGGACTGCACCGATTTTGCCACACCTACCAGGTAGGCCCTCGACGCCCTGTTCACAACATTACGGGACGACGGGACTCGAGAACTCAGCGGTCCTGATCCGACCTTCTGCGCTC
>JAPKDI010000218.1 GCA_026421105.1 Alphaproteobacteria bacterium
GCGGTTCTCGATAACCGGCCAGCCTATGCCGAGGCGTCTCCGAATTTCGAACATGAGCTCGATCGCACCCACGTTTTTTCTGACGGGACGGGACAATCCGTTACGGTTTTTTACATGGAGTTGGCGGACGAGCGCCGCGTCCGGGTCAGCTGTTTTGCTGAGAAAAGTGGGTCCTTCGTTTTTGCGTTTGTCCGAGACGAGGTGTTGGGGCCTCGGATTGTGGGTGCCGGGGCCGAAACCCTCGCTCGCCGACCGCGGTTGGACTAAGGCGCTACCGGCGCCGGTGCCGTTGCGGCGCGCCCAATGCCGGCCAAGATTTGGCCGCGGATCAAACCGCTGACGGGCCGGATAATCACCCAATAGGGTCGGAATTTACGTTTACTGTCGGCACTCAGGCACTGCACGCGCGTTTCTGTTCTCAAAAGCGTGCCGCCGCCCGTAGCTTCAAGGGCGAACCCCCAAGCCAACTTGGCGTAGTCAGGGTCGACAAACTCGGCAAAGGCCTCGGGTCCGATGATCTTTAATCCGCCGCGGGGCCGCCAGAATTGACCCACCATGCCGAGCACCAATTCCCGTTCGACCTTCTCGCCGAGCCGGAGGAAGCTCTTCATGCCACGCAAATCGTAAAGTGGCGCGGGTTTGCTGACGACGCGCCCGAATAATCGGGCCGGAAGCATGCGTAATGCGACGGCGCCACGAGTGATTGCCGACCCGTGTACTTGGGCGGTTTGCATCGCGCGCCACACATCGGTGGTCGTGGCCGGAATCAGGCGTTGGTGCCGCTCTACGAAGTCGTAGTGGGGCAGATTGCTTTCGAGGATTTCCCAGGCCATAACGGTGTCGTTCCTTAGATCAGGCCGTAGCGAATTTTGCTGGCTTGATTCAGAGTAAGCAGAAGAGTTTGGAAGGTCACATGCCGGCGTACATCATCTCGTTATCCAGTCAACACAGCGACGATCCAACTTGGCGCGATCAGTATTACAAACTGGTAACGCCCCTCTTGGAAAAGCACGGTGCAAAAATTCTCGTCGCGGGTGAGCCCGCCGCGCTTGAGCGCGCCAAGCCTTGGCAACGCGGGGCCATCATCGAGTTTCCAGACGAGGCCGCGGCCCGTGCCTTTCACGACGATCCGGACTATCACCACGCCAAGGGTTTGCGGATTTTCCATACCGATGGCGAAATCCATCTTCTCACCGCCGGCTGAACCTGGCCCGACACGCCGCCCGTGGCACAAGATATCCACCACTATCCCCGCGACCTCGTTGGTTACGGTCGAAACCCGCCCAATGCACAGTGGCCGGGCGGGAAGCGGCTCGCCGTTAACTTCGTCCTGAACTACGAGGAAGGGTCGGAGTATTCGATCCTTGATGGGGACGAGCACGCCGAAACCTATATCGGCGAAGTGCCGGTGGCGTCGGTCGGGGCAGGAAAACGTGATTACGTCACCGAGTCGCTGTACGAATACGGCAGCCGCGTCGGGTTCTGGCGCATCATGGATGTCTTCGCCGAACGCAAATTGCCGATGACCGTGTTTGGTTGTGGTCTCGCGCTGCTCCGCCATCCTGATGCTGCACAAGCGATCGCCGATGCGGGATACGACGTCTGTAGCCATGGGTGGCGCTGGATCAGTCACCATCTGCTGAGCGAGGAGGAAGAGCGCGAGCATATCCGTCTTGCGGTCGATGCAATCGCCAAGACAACGGGCGTGCGGCCCGTCGGATGGTATTGCCGCTATTCCCCTTCCCAGCACACCCGTCGGCTTGTCGTCGAGGAAGGCGGATTTTTGTATGATTCGGATTCCTACGCCGACGATCTGCCCTATTGGTCTGAGGTGGCGGGCCGGCAACACTTGGTCATCCCCTATACGTTTACCAACAACGACGCCAAGTTCACGGCGCCACCTGGGTTCGGTACTGCATCGGACTTTGAGATCTACCTGAAAGATGCCTTCGATCTCTATTACCGCGAGAGCGCACGGACCCCGCGGATGATGTCGATCGGATTGCACTCTCGTTTTGTCGGGCATCCCGGCCGGCTCGCTGGCTTGCTGCGGTTTATGGATCATCTCCAGCAACACGACGATGTTTGGATCTGTCGGCGCGACGAAATTGCGCGCCACTGGATCGCAACTCATTCGGTGAGTTGACGATGTCAGGACCCGCGGCGATGCCGGACGCGCTGCGCCAAGCGTATGTAGGCTGGACTGCCCAAACTTGTGCTGCCGCCCGATGCCATCCCAGTAAGAGTTGATCGTGCTGCCGATCGTCGATGGACGGTGTGAATATGTGAGTGGCTTGCGATCCGCGTCTGATTCCTTCGAGCGGGTCAGAAAACCCGCATTGTAATCCGGCCAAGACAGCGGCACCCCAAGCGGTGGTTTCTGTGACGGCGGGTCGCGCGACGGGGAAGCAGAGTAGGTCAGCGAGGAACTGCGCAAACCAGCTGTTGTTCGCCATACCCTGGTCTATACGCAACGTCGTTAGCGGTTGGCCGCTTGCGCCACGTATCACGCTTTGGGGGGCCAGGTGGGGAACGGTTTGGTGTGGACCTCCGTGAGGCGGGTGTAGTTGAGGTAGCCGAGCCGCGCCATCGGTTGGAGCGCCAATTCATCGACGATGCCATCAACGATGACGCTTTCATCGATGTGAACGCCGACAACTTTGCCGATGACGACGTGATTGGCGTTGTCAGGATCGACATGGGGTAGCCGGATGGTTTGGACGTGCACGCATTCCAAATGGACCGGGCTTTCTTTAACGCGGGGCGGGGCGACGAGCGTGCTGGCGGTGGGCGTGAGGCCGGCCAGTTCAAATTCATCAACATTGGCGGGGGCGGGGATAGAGGTATGCCAGACGGAATCCCGCAAGGCCCACGTGGCCATGTTGGCGACGAATTCGCCTGTGGCCTCGACGTTGTTGAGGCTGTCTTTGAAGCGTCCGTTAGCTTGCCCTGTAGGGGCGAACATGACGTGCGGTGGCTGATAGGCGACCAGATTAAAGAGCGCGAAGGGGGCCAAATTTCGGCGCCCTTCTGCGTCGAGCGAGGAAATCCAGCCGACGGGACGGGGCATCACTAGAGCGCTCATCGGGTCGTGCGGCAAACCGTGGCCATCCTCGGGGCGGTAGAACATGAGAGCCCTCCTTCAAATTTGTTCGGACAATTCTAATATTGTCTCGGGGTGCCATAGGAAAGCTGTAACTGATCATTTCTCTAGGGTATGATTTTTATTCAAAACTAATGGGGGGGAATAAGAAATGAAGTTTACGTCCAAAATTCTGGGCGGTATTGCAGCAGTCTCGCTTTTGGGATCGGCAAGTATCGCGCAAGCAGCCAGCGACACACTTAGGATCGCGCATTACGACCAACCGGC
>JAPKDI010000219.1 GCA_026421105.1 Alphaproteobacteria bacterium
TTTGCGGCACCGGCGCGCCAGACCCGGGCCTTGCCACGGCCGAGGTTACCTGGGCTCTCATCCTCGGACTCACCCGTCAAATTCATGTCGAAGACGCCAACATGCGCGCCGCGCGTTGGCAAACTACCATGGGCCGTGACTTGAAATATCTCACGCTCGGCGTCATCGGGCTTGGTCGCTTAGGCACCCCCGTGGCCCACGTAGGTGCTGCCTTCGGCATGAACGTCATCGCTTGGAGCCCCAACATGACCGAGGCGCGCGCCGCCGAAGCTGGCGCCACTCTCGTCACCAAGGAGGAGCTCCTCGCCCAAAGCGACGTCGTCACCGTCCACATGGTGCTCAGTGACCGCAGTCGCGACCTTCTGGGCGCAGAGGAGCTACGTCAAATGAAGCAAGACGCCATTTTGGTGAATACTTCGCGCGGGCCGTTGATCAACGAGGCGGCCCTAATCCAGGCCCTCAAAGAAGGCTGGATCGGCGCCGCCGCGCTTGATGTCTATGACCAAGAGCCCTTGCCTGGCGATCACCCCCTGCGGCGGGTGCCAAACACGCTCCTCACCCCGCACATCGGCTATGCCACCGAGGCTACCTATAAGGCCTTCATTCCCCAGACCGTCGAGAACATTCAGGCCTACTTCGCCGGGAAGCCCATCCGGGTGATGAACCCCGCCGCCCAGTTCGACCGCACCCGGCCCAAGTACCTCGATTAGGGCAGCCCCTCGCGCCTATTTTTTAGCCAACAGTCCAAATTTCCTGCTCAAACCTTCTTGACAGAGGTCCGAGGCTCTCCTAAATGCGGCGCTGTGTATTCTGGCACTCCGGCCTAAAGAGTGCTAAGCACTCCAGCCGGAACACTGCTAGCAGCAGGTAGGGAGAAAAAACCGATGAAATTCAGGCCTTTACACGACCGTGTCCTCGTCCGCCGTTCGGCGGAAGAGGAGCGCACCGCTGGTGGGATCATCATTCCCGACACCGCAAAAGAAAAGCCAATGGAAGGCGAAATCGTCTCCGTCGGCCCTGGTGCCCGCAACGAAAAGGGCGAACTCATCGCCCCGGAAGTTAAAGCGGGTGATCGCGTGCTGTTCGGCAAATATGCCGGCACCGACGTCACGATCAATGGCGAGGACCTCGTCATCATCAAAGAGAGCGATGTCATGGGCATCATCGAAGGCAAGAAGGCCGCTTCCAAAAAGAAAGCCGCCTAGGCCACAGCCCGATAAAGAAGGAAACGATCTAAATGGCAAAACAAGTCAAATTCGGTAGCGACGCGCGTGAGCGGATGCTTCGTGGTGTTGATACCCTCGCCAATGCGGTGAAAGTCACGCTCGGCCCCAAAGGCCGCAATGTCGTGATCGATAAGTCTTTTGGCGCGCCGCGCATCACCAAAGACGGTGTAACGGTCGCTAAGGAAATAGAGCTTGCCGACAAGTTCGAGAACATGGGCGCGCAGCTCGTCAAAGACGTGGCCCAGCGCACCAACGACGAAGCTGGCGACGGCACCACCACCGCAACGGTGCTCGCCCAAGCCATCGTCCGTGAAGGCAACAAGGCCGTTTCGGCCGGTGCCAACCCGATGGATCTCAAGCGCGGCGTTGATCTCGCGGTCACAGCGGCGGTTGCCGACATCAAGTCAGCTGCTAAAAAGATCAAAGGCCACGACGAGATCGCCCAAGTCGGCACCATTTCTGCCAATGGCGAGCGTGAGATTGGCGAGATCCTGGCTGAAGCCATGGACAAGGTCGGCAAAGAAGGCGTCATCACTGTGGAAGAGGCCAAGGGCTTCGCCACCGAGCTTGATGTCGTTGAAGGCATGCAGTTCGACCGCGGCTATCTGTCGCCTTACTTCGTGACCAACGCAGAAAAGATGACGGTTGACCTCGAAGATCCGTACATCCTGATCAACGAGAAAAAACTCTCGAACCTCCAGGCTATGCTGCCCGTACTCGAGGCGGTCGCGAAGTCTGGCCGTCCGTTGGTGATCATTGCCGAAGATGTTGAAGGCGAAGCGCTGGCGACCCTCGTGGTCAACAAGCTCCGCGGCGGCCTTAAAGTTGCTGCCGTTAAGGCGCCAGGCTTTGGCGATCGTCGCAAGGCGATGCTCGAAGACCTCGCGATCCTGACCGCAGGGACGGTGATCTCTGAGGATCTCGGACTCAAGCTTGAGAACGTGACCCTCGACATGTTGGGCACCTCCAAGCGTATCAACATCACCAAGGAAGAGACGACGGTCGTCGACGGTGCCGGCAAGAAATCCGACATCGAAGGTCGTTGCAACCAGATCCGCGCGCAGGTCGAGGAAACCACCTCGGACTACGACAAAGAGAAGTTGCAAGAGCGTCTCGCCAAATTGTCCGGCGGCGTTGCCGTTGTGCACGTTGGTGGTGCAACAGAGGTCGAAGTGAAAGAGCGCAAAGACCGCGTCGAAGACGCCCTGAACTCAACGCGTTCAGCCGTTGAGGAAGGTGTCGTTGCTGGTGGTGGTACGACGCTTCTCTTTGCGGCCCGTGCGCTCGATAACATCAAGGTCGCCAACGATGATCAGAAGATCGGTGTCGACATCATCCGCAAGGCCCTCCAGGCCCCGGTAAAGCAGATCGCTGAAAATGCCGGCATCAATGGTGGTGTTGTCGTGGGTAAACTGTTGGAGCAGAAAAGCCGCAACTTCGGTTTTGATGCCCAGAAGGAAGTCTACGGTGATATGATCAAGGCCGGAATTATGGATCCGGCCAAGGTTGTCCGTACGGCACTCGAAGACGCCGCGTCGGTCGCCAGCCTGTTGATTACGACCGAAGCGGGCGTGACCGACAAGCCGGAGAAGAAAGATCCTAGCAACGCACCTATGACGCCAGGTGCCGATATGGGTGACATGGACTTCTAAGAAGTCTCGATCCAAAGGATCTAAAAGGGCGCCTTCGGGCGCCCTTTTTCTTTGCCTATTCCAGTAGCAGATCGCGCAGCTGCTCGGCCGTTCCGGCCTCTAGCTTCAGCGCGTTGTTGAGATACGCATCGAGCGAATCGTGGATCTCGTGCAACGTCTCAATCGACGCGCGCAAATAGACATCATTGGCGGCCGACAAATGCTTACGCGCGGCTTCAGGGATATCTTGCTGCACGCGGAGGCCGCTCTCGGTCCAATAGTGATTGGTCGCGAGGTAGTCCTCGAAGATGCTCTCCTCCGGCACACCTAGCGTCATCAGGATCAGCGCGGCACCAAAGCCGGTCCGGTCCTTTCCGGCCGCACAGTGAAACACTAGAGGATGGCTCGCCGGGTCGGCGAGTTGCTGCATTAGCCCTCGATACGCCTCGGCATGATCGCGCACATAACAGCGATAGGCCTCGGTCATATATTCCCG
>JAPKDI010000220.1 GCA_026421105.1 Alphaproteobacteria bacterium
CGGTTCGCGCTTCGTGGCACTTTTCTTGGGCGCCGCGTTTTTCTTGCTGCTCGGGTTGCGGTGCTTCTTTGTGGGTGTCTCGGTATTCGGGTTGTCAAGCAAGTCGACTACCGGCGGGCGAGCCCGTTTTGCCCGCTTGAGAATATTCGCGAGGTATTCTCCGGTGTAGCTGCCCTTCGTTTTGGCCACGGTCTCCGGCGTGCCAACGGCGACAATATGGCCGCCCTTGTCGCCACCCTCAGGCCCGAGATCGATGATCCAATCGGCAGTCTTCACGACTTCAAGGTTGTGCTCGATAACGAGCACGGTGTTGCCTTGATCGACCAGCGCGTGCAGGACCTCGAGTAGCTTTCGCACGTCTTCGAAGTGTAGGCCCGTAGTCGGTTCGTCCAGGATGTACAGAGTTTGGCCGGTCGCGCGGCGCGACAGTTCCTTGGCGAGTTTGACACGTTGTGCCTCGCCACCTGACAGCGTCGTCGCCTGCTGACCCACATGGATGTAGCCCAGGCCGACGCGCTGCAGGGTCACCATTTTTTCGCGGATCACAGGCACGGCTGAGAAGAAGTCCGCGGCCTCATCGACCGTCATGTCGAGGACATCGGCGACCGATTTATCTTTAAATTTTATATCGAGCGTTTCGCGGTTGTACCGTCGCCCGTGGCAAATATCGCACTGGACATACACATCCGGTAAAAAATGCATCTCGATCTTGACGACCCCGTCGCCCTGGCACGCCTCGCACCGGCCACCCTTTACGTTGAACGAGAAGCGTCCCGGTTTGTAGCCACGTGCGCCGCTCTCCGGTAAGGCTGCAAACCAATCGCGAATCGGTGTGAAGGCGCCCGTATACGTCGCGGGGTTCGAGCGCGGCGTACGACCGATTGGCGATTGATTGATGTCGACAATCTTGTCTAGGAACTCGAGTCCTTCGATCTTGTCGTACTCGGCGGGGGAGGTTCGGGCATTGTTCAGCGCGCGTGCCACAGCACGATAGAGCGTTTCGATGATCAGCGTGGACTTGCCACCACCTGATACGCCGGTCACGCAAACGAACGTGCCAAGCGGCACGTCGATATCGACATCATGCAGGTTGTTGCCGCGCGCGCCTCGTACCTTGATCTGTTGGTCCGGTCTACCGGACCGGCGAACATCGGGCACCGGGACTTCTCTTTTACCGGTAAGGTATTGTCCCGTCAGACTCTCTGGCGTCTTCATGACCTCGGCGGGAGTGCCTTCCGCAATGATGTGGCCACCATGAATGCCGGCGCCGGGCCCCATATCGATAACATGGTCGGCGGCCCGGATGGCCTCCTCGTCGTGTTCGACGACGATCACGGTATTGCCGAGGTCACGCAGATTGACGAGCGTTTCAAGCAGCCGCCGGTTGTCGCGCTGATGCAAGCCGATTGAGGGTTCGTCCAACACGTAGAGCACGCCCGTCAGGCCGGAACCAATTTGCGAGGCAAGCCGAATGCGTTGGCTCTCGCCGCCCGATAGCGTGCCGGAATTGCGGCTTAGCGTTAGGTATTCGAGCCCGACGTTGACGAGGAATCCGAGCCGCTCGTTGATCTCGCGCAGGATACGGTCCGCGATCTCGTTCTGCTTGTCGGTCAATTGGAGCGCCAGCGTACGGAACCAATCGTTGGCATGGGCGATCGACATCTTGCTAATTTGGCCAACGTGGTTGCCAGCAACCTTGACGGCGAGTGCTTCGGGTTTCAGTCGCCAACCGGCACAAGCGTCGCATTGTGTTTCGTTCTGAAAACGTGCCATGTCGTCGCGAATCCAGCTCGATTCGGTCTCGCGCCAACGACGGTCGAGGTTGGGAATCACACCTTCAAAGGGCTTGGTGGTTTCGTAATTCCGAGTTCCGTCGTCATAGGTCATTTTGATCGGGTCTTCGCCCGACCCGAAAAGAATGACTTCGCGCGCGTTGTTCGGAATCTCGTTCCACGCGTCGTTAAACGAGAACTTGTAGTGTCGTGCGATCGATTGGAGCGTTTGGGCGTAATAGGGCGAGGGCGTCGACGAACGGGACCACGGCGCAATGGCTCCGTCTTTCAGTGACTTGGTTCCGTCTGGCACCACGAGGCCGGGGTCGAAGAAAGTCTCGGTGCCCAATCCATCGCAAGACGCGCACGCGCCGAATGGATTGTTGAATGAGAACAGCCGCGGCTCGATCTCTTCAATCGTGAAACCAGAAACGGGGCAGGCGAACTTAGAAGAGAAGATCGTTTGTTCGCCGGTATCGGCGTTCTCCGCGATTGCGAGACCGTTTGCCTCGCGCAGGCAGGTTTCGATCGAATCGGCGATCCGGTTACCGAGCTCGGCGTTAACCACCACACGGTCGACCACGACCTCGATGTCATGTTTGAGTTTCTTGTTGAGGGTTGGCACTTCGTCGATTTCGTAGACCTCCCCGTCAACCTTCACCCGCGTGAAGCCGCGCCTCATCAGGTCAGCAAACTCTTTGCGGTATTCACCTTTACGGCCGCGCACGATGGGCGCCAGCAAGAACAGCCGGGTCCCTTCCGGCATCGCAGCGACCCGATCAGACATCTGGCTCACGGTTTGGCTTTCGATTGGCAGGCCGGTCGTGGGCGAATAGGGAGTTCCGACCCGGGCAAACAGAAGCCGCATGTAGTCGTATATTTCGGTGACGGTGCCGACCGTCGAGCGCGGGTTCCGTGAGGTCGTTTTCTGCTCGATGGATATGGCCGGCGATAGCCCTTCGATGTGGTCAATGTCAGGCTTTTGCATCAACTCCAGGAACTGCCGAGCGTAGGCCGAAAGGCTTTCGACATAGCGCCGCTGCCCCTCGGCGTAGATCGTGTCGAATGCGAGCGAAGATTTTCCTGACCCCGAGAGCCCGGTCATCACGACCAACCGGTTGCGCGGAATATCGACATCAACCCCTTTGAGATTGTGCTCGCGCGCGCCGCGGATCGAGATTGTTTTTAACGGATCCGGAAAATCACGTTTTCGGCTGTTTTTGGTCGATGTTTTGGCGGCCACTGGCACTCACTGGGGCAAAAGGTAACTGGCCAATATATGCCAACTAAGCGCTCGCGTAGGGGAACGAAGTGGCCATAGTGTTCCACTTTTCTGTGGATAAAATGCTGGCGGAATGTTGGCATTCGAGCGGCCGGCGTTTAGCTGGGCCTACGTCTCTTGGCACCGTCCCGTGGGCGAGTTAAGCCCATGGCATGCTGCTCGGCATCACGAAGCACGAGGTGGCGTACGAGGAGTGGAGGTGCCAGGAAACGTGATGATAACACCGCTTACGAAAAGGGGCGGGTCTCGTTCAACCCGCTTCGGCATATCGATCTATTAGGCACGATCATCCTGC
>JAPKDI010000221.1 GCA_026421105.1 Alphaproteobacteria bacterium
GGCTCGTCGGCCACGATGAGCGCGGGCCGGGTGATGAGAGCGCGGGCAATGGCGACACGCTGGCGTTGACCACCGGAAAATTCATGCGGGTATTTGTCGCCGTCGGACTCCTTGAGGCCGACGGCGTTCAGCACTTCGATCACCCGGACGCGGCGTTCGTCACGAGTAGTACTTTCCAATGCTTCGATCGGTTCAGCGACGATACGGTATATTTTTTGTCGCGGGTCCAGCGAGCCGAAAGGATCTTGGAAAACCATTTGGAAATGACGGCGCAGCTGACGCAAGTCTTCAGATGGAAGATCGTGAATGTTCTGGCCGCGAAAGCTGATGCTGCCCTGGGTGAGAGATTCTAACCCCATCACACAACGTGCCAGCGTAGATTTACCGCAACCCGACTCGCCGACGACACCAAAGCTGTGACCTTTTTTAATGGTAAAAGACACGCCGTTAATGGCCTGCACTTTTCCCGGCGGTTGCCACAGGGTTTCACGCGGCAACGTGTAGTGCTTGTGCACATTATCGACGGCAACGACGCTGTTCTTGGCGTCTGTCATCGGGCGCCCCACGCAGTCCGTGCGGCTTCGATATTCAAGCACGCAACGTTGTGGCCCTCGCCCACTTGTACGACCGGTGGCGGTGTCGGCCGACAAGCGTCGGTCACGTAAGGGCATCGTTCTTGAAATGTGCAACCCGCCGGAAGATCAGCCAATTCCGGAACCGTGCCGGGGATAGTGGTGAGGCGTCGACGCGACGCCTTGGTGTCGTCGATCTGTGGGACCGCAGAGAACAGACCTTGGCTGTAGGGGTGCGAGAGATCGGAAAAGACTGCGTTGGTAGGGCCGCTTTCGACCCGCGTCCCGCCATACATGACGATCACGTCTTGAACATTTTGCGAAATGACAGCGAGGTTGTGGCTGATCAGGATCATCGCCATATCGAGGTCTTCGATCAAATTTTTGATGAGGTCGAGGATTTGTTTTTGGATCGTGACGTCAAGCGCCGTGGTGGGTTCGTCCGCAATAAGAAGCTCTGGACCACAGGACAAGGCCATGGCGATCATGACGCGCTGACGTTGGCCGCCAGAAAGTTGATGCGGGTAGCTGCCGACGCGTTTGGCGGGTTCGGGAATACCAACCAGGTCCAAAAGCCGGATGACCTCAGCGCGGGCCTCGCCGCGATTCATGCCACGATGAAGAATCATGGCTTCTGCAATTTGCTTGCCCACGGTATGCAACGGATTGAGCGACGACATGGGTTCTTGGAAAACCATGCCGATGCGATCCCCACGCACCTGGCACATCCGGTCCTCGCTATAATCGAGGAGATTTTCACCGCCGAGGGTCACACGGCCGTCGGCCCATCCGTTCTCCGGCAACAAGCCCATGATGGCGAGAGCGGTAAGCGACTTGCCGCAGCCCGATTCGCCGACGATACCCAACGTTTTACCTTTTTGCAGGTCGAACGACAGGTTGCGCACCGCGCGTGCCGGCCCCCGCACGGTTTTCAGCGTGACGGAGAGGTTTTCGACACTGAGTAACGTCATCAGCGTTTCCGCGCCAAGCGAGGATCGATGACGTCGCGCAGGCCATCACCCAGCAAGTTCAGGCCCAACACAGCCACGGCAATGGCGACACCGGGATAAACCGCGAGCCACGGGTTGATGAAAATCATCGAGCGCGCCTCGTTGAGCATTCGTCCCCACGAAGGGGTTGGCGGTTGCGCACCGAGCCCAAGGAAGCTGAGCGCGGCCTCAGCCAGAATGGCGAGTGCGAACTGGATCGTCGCCTGGACTACCAAGACCGAAATAATGTTGGGCAAGATGTGTTCGATCGTAATACGGAACTTGCCTTTGCCAGCAGCGCGCGCAGCCAGGATGAATTCGCGTGCCCAGATGGCGTTGGCGGCGCCGCGCGTCAACCGGGCGAAAACCGGGATCGAGAAAATGCCGATGGCGACGATCGCGTTGATGGCGCCCTGCCCTAGGGTCGCCACCAACATGATGGCCAGGAGGATCGCCGGGAAGGCATACATGAAATCGCAGGCCCGCATGATCAACTCTTCGGTCCAACCCCGCTTGGCCGAGGCCCACAAACCGAGGGCGACACCAAACGCCATGCCGATGCTGACCGACACGATCCCGACGGTGATAGAGTTTTGGGCGCCCTGCATGATGATCGAGAAGATGTCGCGACCGAACTGATCGGTGCCTAAGAGATGCTCCCACGACGGTGCTACAAAACGCTCACGCAGGTTTTGCTTGATCGGATCCCATGGAGTCCAGACTAGCGAGACAATTGCCGAAAGAGCGAGGACACCCGTGAGACACCCACCGGCGACGAACGATCTATGGGCAAGACAGCGGCGCCAAAAAATAAGTTGGGCACTTTCCATTCCCGGTCCCTACACGTCGTGTGGCTTAAGCCGCGGGTCGATCACCGCATAGAGGATGTCGACGATAAAATTAATGAACACGACGAGAGCCGCCAGCATGAGCACGACATCACGCACTACCGCGATATCGCGGTTACTGATAGCTTGCAGAATCAGTCGGCCAAGCCCCGGCATGGCGAAGACTTCTTCGACGATAATAGTGCCGGCCAGTAAGTTAGCGAATTGCAGGCCCATGATGGTGATGACTGGAATCATCGCGTTGCGCAGCACGTGGCGCCACAGTGTCGCGCGCCGGCTGAGGCCTTTTGCGCGGGCGGTGCGCACGTAATCCTCGCGCATGGTGTCGAGCACGGCCGAACGGGTGAAGCGCGCGAGGATCGCCCCTTGCACGGTGGCGAGCGCAATGGCCGGGAGAAGCAACGCTCGGAACGCCGGCCATACACCGTTTTGCCAACCGGGGAAACCGCCTGAAGCAAACCACCTGAGATTAACGGCAAACAGCAAGATGAGCAGCAAGGCCAGCCAGAAATTCGGTATGGAAATACCGAGTTGGCTGATGCTCATGACCGTAACGTCGCCAGGCTTGTTGTGACGCGACGCAGCATACACGCCGAGGCCGAATGCGACGACCGCCGAGAGTACCATCGCCATGAGCGCCAACGGTATAGTGATGGCGAGGCGCGCTCTAACGAGTTCGATAACGGGCGTCGAATAGGTGAAGCTTACGCCGAAACGGAGTGTGACAATATCGCCTAGCCAGGCGAAATAGCGTTCGAGGATCGGCCGATCGAGCCCGAGCTTATCGCGCAACGCCTGGATGGCACTCTCCGGTGCGTCTATGCCAAGAATTACCGCTGCCGGGTCGCCCGGTAGAATTTCCAACGCAAGAAACGTCAACACCGTCGCGCCCAACAAGGTCACGATGAATGTGAGAAAGCGTTTAGCGAGAAAG
>JAPKDI010000222.1 GCA_026421105.1 Alphaproteobacteria bacterium
AAGGGCGACACCTTTGTGGCGCATTTCTCGGGCGTCGACTCGCGCACGGATGCCGAGGCTATGCGTGGTACGTCTTTGTTCATCGATCGGGCCCTGTTTCCCCAGATTGAGGACGACGAGTTCTACCTCGTGGACCTGATTGGCCTGAAGGTGATCGACGACAACCGGCAGCCCTTTGGACACGTGTCGGAGGTTCACAATTTCGGCGCCGGTGACGTGATTGAGATCGCGCCGGTCGACGGGTCAGCGTCGATCATGGTGCCGTTCACCCATGACTTCGTGCCCGAGATCGAGAGCGGCCAGCACATCGTGTTGGTAATGCCGGAAGAAACCGAAGACGAAGGCGTGCTGTCATGACTGATCGCACCACGCGAAGCAACGCGCCGGTGTGGGCTGCGCAAGTGTTGACGGTTCTGCCTGACGCATTCCCCGGTCCGCTGGGCTTATCGCTGGCCGGCAAGGCATTGGATGCCGGGCTTTGGTCGCTGGACGTGATCGACTTGCGCGATTTTGGCGTCGACAAGCACCGGACCGTGGACGATACGCCTTTTGGTGGCGGGCCAGGGATGGTGATCCGACCCGACGTGGTCGCGGCGGGTCTTGACCAGGCTGCGGCGCGACGTCCGACGCAGAGCCACCGACAAATCTGTTTATCTCCGCGCGGCACGCCGCTATCTCAATCCTTGGTCAAGGAACTGGCCGCGGCGGACGTCGTGACGATGATATGCGGCCGCTTTGAGGGGATCGACGAGCGCATCCTCCAGGCGCGCGACATCGAAGAAGTCAGCTTGGGTGATTTTGTACTGTCGGGCGGCGAGCCCGCGGCAATCGCCCTGATCGATGCCGTGGTCCGGTTGGTGCCCGGCGTTCTCGGCGACCAAGACAGTCTTTCCGAAGAGTCCTTTGAAGGGGATCTTCTTGAATACCCGCAGTACACCCGGCCCCGCGTTTGGGAAGGGATGGCCGTACCCGAGGTGTTGACCTCTGGTCATCACGGACGGGTTCGCGAGTGGCGGCAAAACGAATCGAACAGAATCACCAGACAACGGCGGCCAGACCTCTGGAGCCGCTCCATCGACACTAGAAAGGCAAGGATTTAGCCATGAACATTATTGAGCAACTCGAGAAGGACCAGGTCGAACGCTTGGGCGCGTCAATCCCTGAGTTTGGACCCGGCGCCACTGTGCGCGTGAGCATCAAGGTCGTTGAAGGCGAGCGCGAGCGTGTCCAGGTCTTCGAAGGCGTGTGCATCGCCCGCAAGAACCGGGGTCTCAACTCCTCGTTCACCGTCCGCAAGCTCTCCTACGGCGAAGGCGTGGAGCGCATTTTCCAACTGTATTCGACGCAGATCGCGGGCATCGACGTGGTGCGTCACGGCGACGTGCGGCGCGCCAAGCTTTATTACCTGCGCGGTCGCACCGGCAAGCGTGCGCGTATTGCTGAAAAGCGCGACGACCGGCGGCCAGCTGCGGCCGGTAAGGTCGACAGCGCAGGCGAATAGCGGACCACAGGGGACGGAAGCTCGATGGCAAACCCACGCACATTGTTCGACAAGATCTGGGACGCACATCTGGTTAAAGATGTCGAAGACGGCGCGGCGATCATCTACATCGATCGCCACCTAGTCCACGAGGTCACCAGCCCGCAAGCCTTCGAGGGCCTGCGACTGGCGGGGCGCAAAGTACGTAGCCCGGAGCGCACCCTCGCGGTGCCGGACCACAACGTGCCGACCACAGCGGACCGGCTGACGGTGATCGAGGATGACGAGGGCCGCCTACAGCTCGATACGTTGAGGAAGAACGTCGCCGACTTTGGTGTGCCGTATATCCCCATCGAGGATATTCGCCAGGGCATCGTCCACATCATCGGACCCGAACAAGGCCTGACGCAGCCCGGCATGACCGTGGTATGCGGCGATTCGCATACGGCGACGCATGGCGCATTTGGCGCACTGGCTTTCGGTATCGGAACCTCCGAGGTCGAGCATGTGCTGGCCACACAGACGTTGCCAATGAAGCGGCCCGCCAACATGCGGGTGACCGTCGAGGGCGCGCTGACAAATAGCGTGACGGCGAAAGACTTGATCCTGGCCATCATCGGTCAGATCGGTACCGCAGGCGGCACAGGCCATGTCATAGAGTATGCCGGGCAAGCCGTTCGCGACCTATCCATGGAATCGCGCATGACGGTCTGCAACATGAGCATCGAGGCGGGTGCCCGCGCCGGGCTGATTGCGCCTGATGACACAACCTTTGACTACGTGAAGGGCCGCCCCATGGCGCCTAAGGGTGGACAGTGGGAGCAAGCGCTTGCGTATTGGCAGACGCTACCGTCCGACGATGGTGCGGTTTACGACAAAGAGGTGACGATCAACGCGTCTGACATCGTGCCGCAGGTGACCTGGGGCACGAGCCCCGAAGATGTGGCACCCATCAACGGTAAGGTGCCTGACCCGGCTGATGCGAAGGACGACGCCAAGAAGGTCGCGATGGAACGCGCGATTGATTACATGGGCCTGAAACCCGGCATGCCGATCGAAGATATCAAGGTTGACCGGGTCTTTATCGGATCGTGCACCAACGCGCGCATCGAAGATCTACGCAACGCAGCTGCCATCACCATGGGTCGCAAAGTTGCTTCTGGGGTGACAGCGCTGGTAGTGCCTGGCTCCGGCCTTGTGAAGCAACAGGCCGAAGAAGAAGGTCTTGATCAAATCTTCCTTGAGGCCGGCTGGGAATGGCGTGAGCCCGGATGCTCGATGTGCCTAGGGATGAACCCTGACAAAGTAGGGTCCGGCGAGCGCTGCGCGTCGACCTCAAATCGCAACTTCGAAGGCCGCCAAGGCACTGGGGCAAGGACGCATCTCGTAAGCCCCGGTATGGCAGCGGCAGCGGCCGTCACCGGCCACCTTGCCGATGTTCGCGCTCTCGACAACTAACGGATCTGAATTATGGAAAAGTTTGGCGTTCTGACCGGTACAGCGGCTCCAATGCCGCTGAAGAATATCGATACTGACATGATCATTCCGGCGCAGTTCCTCAAGACGATCAAGCGGACCGGTTTGGGCAAAGTTGTGTTCTTCCGGATGCGGTTTGATGACAAGGGTGCCGAAATACCCGAGTTCATCTTGAACCAGGACCCGTTCCGCGATGCGAAGATCATTGTGGCGGGTGACAACTTTGGATGTGGCTCAAGCCGTGAGCATGCGCCATGGGCGCTGGCTGATTTCGGTATTCGCTGCGTGATCTCGACGAGTTTTGCCGACATCTTTTTCAATAACTCCTCCAAGAACGGGATTCTGTTGATCGT
>JAPKDI010000223.1 GCA_026421105.1 Alphaproteobacteria bacterium
ACCGAATCGATGAGCGGGCTATCGCTCGGATCCTCTGTTTGCTTTTCCGGCTCGGCAGTCTTTGCGGTTTTTGTGACCATACTCAAGTGTGCTCCTGCATTCGGCTGGCGCCGGATGATGTTTTGCCGCGGATCGCGGTTAAGCCGAATTCAGCAGATTGCCCCGGGTCTGGACACCTTGTGTGCCTCCCAGTTCTTCCTGCAGCGACGCGACGCGATCTCGCTTTTCTTCACTGGAGTCCTCAGCAAACTCCAGCCATGCGGATTCGATTTCTTTTTGTAGGGACGCCCGCCCGTGCAAGGCCATTGCCTCACGCCAGGCGTGTTCGATTTCCTCCAACGCTGTCTCGGCCCGCAGGTTTGGATTCACCCGCACCACCGCAGCTGTCAGGCGTTTTGCAATTTCACCGAACCCTTGCTTCGCCAATTGGTCGTGAAGGGTTTCGCTGTCAAGGCCGGCCACGGTAGCCGAGGCTTTTAATATCGCCCCGCGCAACCTGTCAAGGCCGGGATCGGCCAGTTGGACGGCGGCGAAGGCCTCTTCGGCAGTGGCCAGAACGTCCGGTACTACCAGCGGCACGCCGACGAGATAGCCCTCGCGGCCTGTCCCTTCTTCACCTCGGGCCAACGATGTCTGTCGCAGCAGCGGGGACGGACCCCGCCGAAACCCACCGGGACGGGGGGGGGGCGACCCCCAAAGTCGACTGCGCCCGCCCGATCCGCCCCGCTGGCGGTGACCACCGAACACTTCTTCCATCCGCGATCGGAACAACCGTTGGTAGGCCTCCCGCACATCCGAATCGCGGATTTCGCGACAAAGCGTTTCCAGCCGGGCCCGCAGGCCGGCCTCCCGTTCCGGCGAATCGACCGGTTGCGCGCGGCGTTCCTTCCACCACAGCAATTCGTTCATCGGCACGGCGCCTTCGAGCACCTGGCGCATCGCATCGGGGCCACGCTCGCGCACTAAGGTGTCTGGGTCCTCGCCTTCGGGCAGTTGGGCGAACCGCAGGCTGAACCCCGCCTTGATAAGCGGCAGCGCACGCTCGGCGGCGGCCAAGGCCGCGCGACGACCAGCGGCATCACCATCGAGGCACACCACGGGCTCGGGGGCGAAGCGCCACAGCAACCCGATCTGCTCTTCCGTCAGCGCGGTACCGAGCGGTGCAACGGCGTTTGCAAAGCCGCCATCCGCCAAGGCGATGACGTCCATATAGCCCTCAGTGATGATCGCGGTTCCGGCTTCGCGGATCGGCTGGCGCGCTTGGGACAAGCCGTAGAGCGTGCGACCTTTGTGAAACAGGGCGGTCTCCGGCGAGTTCAGGTATTTCGCGCGCGCTTCTCCTAGGGCGCGGCCACCGAAGGCGATCGGCCGGCCGCGCGAATCCAAAATGGGAAACATCAAGCGGTTGCGGAACCGGTCGAACGAGGCGCCACCGTCTTCGGGTTTGACGACAAGACCGGTTTCAATGAGCTGCGCTTCGCTGATCTCTCGAGCGAGCAACGCATCCTTGAGCATGGTGCGCGCGTTGGGCGCGAAGCCAAGGCGGAACGCGGCCGTTGCCGACGCCGACACCCCACGCTTCTCAAGATAAGCCCTAGCATTGGCTCCCAGGGTTGCTTTTAATTGATCGGCGTACCACGAGGCCGCCTTATCCATCACCTCGTGCAGCGTGGCCGAGCGCCGCGCGGCTTCGGCGGCTGCGGGCGACATTTGCGGCACTTCCATCCCAGCCGTACCGGCCAGTTGTTCGACGACTTCCGGGAATTGCAGGTTCTCGGTGTTCATCACGAAATCGAAAACCGAGCCGTGCACGCCGCAACCGAAGCAATGATAGAAGGCTTTATCGTCGCTGACCGTGAAAGAAGGTGACTTCTCGTTATGGAAGGGGCACAGGCCGGTGAACTCGCCGCGCGGGCCCTTGCGCAATTTGACGCGTCGCCCGACCACGTCGCTCAGCACGAGGCGGGATTTCAATTCGTCCAGAAAGGCCGGCGGGAATGCCATAGCTATTACGCCTTCTGATTGGACGCGCGGACCAACCCCGCGTCCTCAGGTCAAACGCTGTTTGGCGATCTTACTGGCCCGGCCAAAATCCATCTGACCGGAATAGCGCTCGCGTAGCGCTGACATGATCTTGCCCATGTCCTTGAGCGCTGAGGCACCGACTTCTTCGATCACCGAGCCAACGGCTGTGGCGATCTCATCTTCACCCAACTGGCGCGGCAGGTATTCCTGGATGATCTCGATTTCTTCTTGTTCTTGTTCGGCCAGTTCAAGTCGACCGCCTTGCTCGTAGAGTTTTATGGACTCGCGGCGCTGGCGGATCATGGTCTGGAGCATGCCGAGGATCTCCTCGTCAGGCAGGCCTTCGCCGCGGCCTTCACCGCGGGCCGCAATGTCGCGGTCCTTCAGGGCAGCCAGGATGAGACGCAAGGTCGAGACCCGACGGACTTCCTTCGCCTTTTGGGCCTTTTTTAGGGCCTCGCTCAGGTCTTCGCGGAGCATGGTTCTTGATACCGTGGTTATCGCGAGGGCTTGCCATCCTACCGCATGCTCACAGCACGGAGCAAACCACGCGACTGTGGATAACTCATTGATTTATTTTGAATATTCGCGCCGACCGCCGCTTGACGACGGCACGCCTTTTGCTTAGTTTTCCGCGAAATTTAGCACCGCTAATAAGACTTCCTGACATTTCAGCGACTTAGCGCGGCACACCCCCTGCCTCCCCCCTTGCGGGAATTCGGACCATGGCGACACAGCCTAACAGCACGGCCCTGGCGGCAACGCACAACGCCTCGGCTGTATTGGTTTTGGCTGACGGCACCGTATTTCGCGGCGTCGGGCTCGGCGCGCACGGGCGTTGCCTCGGAGAGGTCTGCTTCAACACCTCGATGACGGGCTACCAGGAGATCATCACCGACCCTTCTTACGCCGGCCAGATCATAGCCTTCACGTTTCCGCACATCGGCAATGTCGGCGCCAACGACGAAGACAATGAAACGACGACCCCGGCCACTCGGGGGGTGATCGTCCGCGCCAGCGTGACCGACCCGTCCAATCAGCGGTCGTTGCGCCACTTCGATGCGTGGTTGAAGTCACAGAACTTGGTGGGCATTTCGGGCATTGATACCCGTCGTCTGACACGGCTGATCCGCGACGGCGGGGCGCAGACCGGTGTCATCGCGCATGAACCCGGCCAAGACGTGGCGACCCCCGTCCTCTTAGAGGAGGCTCGCTCCTGGCCCGGCCTTGAAGGGATGGACCTCGCCAAGGAAGTGAGCTGCACCC
>JAPKDI010000009.1 GCA_026421105.1 Alphaproteobacteria bacterium
AAAGTTGTGCCTCGAAGGGTTCCAGGCCGGACTCAGTTGGCTCACTATTCTAAACAAGCGCGAGAACTTCCGTGCGGCCTTTGCAAATTTCGAGGTCGATGAGGTTGCGCGGTTCAACAGCCGCAGCGTCGACCGCCTCCTCAAGGACGCTGGCATCGTGCGTCACCGCGGCAAAATAGAATCGACTATTAATAACGCGAAGCGCGCCCAAGGCCTGCGGAAGGAATTCGGGTCACTGGCTGCGTTCGTTTGGCAATTCGAACCGTCGCCATTGTCACGCCCCAAGGTAATGACCCGCGCCGCCCTAATGAAGCTTGCCCTTACCCCCGAGTCGACGGCGCTGAGTAAAGATCTCAAGAAACGCGGTTGGAGCTTCGTCGGTCCGACCACCGTCTACGCGTTCATGCAGGCCGCCGGCATCGTCAATGATCATATGAAGGGGTGCGCCGCTCAAACCCAGTGCACTATCGCCCGAAAGAAATTCAAAGTACCACAACCCAAATAGGCATCGAGGCCGCACTGGTCGGGGGCTGAAACCGCCGGCCGCACATGTTGCATCGCAATATGACCGGCCCTATGGTGCGCGCGTTGAGGCACCCCATCGTTTCTGGGATCCAACCGGGCTTGGCCGCCGGTGCCTTTCGACCAACTTAACCTTTCATGACCTGCGGTCTGATCGCCTGATCCGGCCCTTAGGCGGAGCCTCTTTTGTCTTCTTCATTCTCCGCGTACCGTGAGCAGTGGCTTGGCAATATCCGGGGAGATGTGCTCGCGGGACTGGTTGTTGCCCTCGCGCTAATCCCAGAAGCCATCGCTTTCTCCGTGATTGCGGGCGTCGATCCTAAAGTCGGCCTCTACGCCTCCTTCTCTATCGCCGTGCTGGTCGCCATCACCGGTGGCCGGGCAGGTATGATCTCGGCCGCCACGGCCGCAACTGCCGTGCTCATGGTGACATTGGTCAAGGATTACGGCTTGCAATACCTGCTCGCCGCTACGGTCCTGGCTGGTTTGATCCAAATTGTCGCTGGGCTGCTGAAGCTTGGCGTGCTGATGCGGTTTGTCTCGCGTTCGGTGATGACGGGCTTCGTCAATGCGCTGGCAATTCTTATTTTTCTAGCCCAACTACCGGAACTCGTCGGGGTGCCCTGGCTCACCTACGTGATGGTCGCCGCGGGGCTCGCCATTATATATCTGTTTCCCAGGCTTACCCGCGCGATCCCCTCGCCGCTGGTCTGCATTCTGGTACTCACCGGGGTGAGCCTCGCTCTCGGTCTTGATGTACGCACCGTGACGGATTTGGGCGAACTTCCAGACACACTGCCGGTATTTTTGATCCCAGATATCCCGCTGACGTGGGAAACCCTTATGATCATCCTACCCTACTCTGCGGCGGTCGCCGCCGTGGGCCTGCTCGAATCGCTGATGACCGCGTCCATCGTTGACGAACTCACCGATACCTCCAGCGACAAGAACCGCGAATGCATAGGCCAGGGCATCGCGAACACCGCGACTGGTTTTATCGGAGGTATGGCGGGCTGTGCGATGATTGGTCAGTCCATGATCAACGTGAAATCAGGCGGCCGCGGTCGCCTATCAACCTTTAGTGCCGGCGTGATATTGCTGTTCATGCTGGTGGTGCTGGGCGATTGGGTTGGGCAAATCCCAATGGCGGCCCTTGTCGCCATTATGATTATGGTTTCCATCGGTACGTTCAGTTGGTCGTCGGTCAAGAACCTTCGTACCCATCCGCGCAGTTCGACCGTCGTCATGTTGGCCACGGTGGCTGTTGTGGTCGTCACCCATAACCTTGCGCTGGGTGTCCTGACGGGTGTGTTGTTGTCTGGGATTTTCTTCTCCTGGAAGATCGCGCAGATATTCCGCATTACGTCGACAATTTCACCTGACGGTAAAGCGCGCAGCTATCTCATCGAAGGTCAGATTTTCTTTGCCTCGGCGGATGCGTTCGTCGCAGCTTTCGACTTCCATGAGGCGCTTGAGCACGTCACACTAGACGTGTCCCACGCACACATCTGGGATATCTCCAGTGTTGCTGCACTCGACATGGTGGTACTCAAGTTCCGCCGCGAAGGCGCTAAAGTCGAGATTGTTGGCATCAACGAAGCTAGCGAGACCATCGTTGATCGCCTCGCCATTCACGACAAGCCCGGCGCGCTCGAGCGCCTAATGGGCCACTAGAAGAGAAGGGGGAGCCATGCCCACGATCGTCACACTCGTTGACGGCTCTCTCTATTCGCGCTCGGTGTGCGACAACGCAGCGTGGATCGCGAGCCGCACCGCCGCTGCTGTTGAACTCATGCATGTTCTCGGTCGCCGTCACCCAACGGGACCGACAAATCTCAGCGGCAGCATTTCGCTGGGCGCCCGGTCGGCACTGCTAGAAGAACTCGCGACCCACGATGAGCAAGCCGCCAAGCTCGCGCAGCGTCGCGGCCGCGCTATCCTGGAAGACGCGCAGACCCACCTGGCCGAGGGGGGCATCACCGCAACATCCCGCCTGCGTCTTGGCGACCTTCTGGAAGAAGTAGCCGAACGCGAAGCCGACGCCGACATGATTGTCATCGGCAAGCGCGGTGAAGCGGCGGACTTCGCCAAACTTCATCTAGGCTCTAATCTCGAACGCGTGGCGCGCACCTGGTCTAAGCCGCTGTTCGTCGCCGCCCGTGCGTTTCGGCCGGTGAAACGTTTTCTGGTTGCGTTCGACGGTGGGGCCAGCAGTCTCAAGGCGCTCGACTACGTGGCACGTAGTCCACTATTCGCAGAGCTTGAATGCTGCATCCTTATGGCTGGCGCTGATTCGGTCAAAAACCATGAGGCGCTCAATAAAGCCGGGGCGGCATTGAAAAGTGCCGGTGTGGCGGCGGAGACGTCGTTGGTTCCGGGTCAAGTCGATACCGTCATCGCAGCAGCGGTCGATGCCCAAGGTATCGACCTTCTGGTCATGGGCGCCTACGGCCACTCGCGCATTCGCAACCTGATTATTGGATCGACAACGTCCGAAATGCTGCGCTCCTGCAAAGTTCCCGTCGTCCTGTTTCGATAGACAACCGGGCAGTCGAGCACTGCCAAAGCGACGCGGTGAATCGCCTCACACACAGTTACAGCATGGGTAGGGGCGTCGAGGTTGATCTAGCCAAAGCCTGGGCCTGGTGCAACGTTGCGGCCAACCGTAGCGACCGCGCCGTCCGCGCACGCGACAAACCCGAACAGAAAATGTCCTCGGCTGAATTTTCCCGCGCGCAACTCGTAACCCTCGTCGTCCCCAGCTGTATCAAGTTCAACGGCAGCCGCATCTAGGGCGATGCCGTCGTCGCTTATTGGCGGGCGATTGGTCACCGGAACCTAAATGCCCCGCCCAAAAATTAACCCAACGCGTTCGGCAAACCAAAACGCTCCGATTGCGGCAATCAGCACGGACGCCGGGACCGCAATCGCGGTGCGGTACCACGTCTTGCGCCGAAACCAGAACCCCACCGCCAAGAACGCACCTAGGATCACGGCAAGCTGGCCTAGTTCGACGCCGACATTGAACCCGATCAGCGCTGCAGAAAACCCTGTTTGGGACAGGCCAAATTCGCTGAGAACGCTGGCAAAGCCGAGTCCATGGAGCAGCCCAAAACCTAGAACCATGGCTGGGCGCCAGGGGTGCAGCTTTTTGGCAAAGACGTTTTCCACCGCCACATAAACGATGGTCGCGGCAATCAACGGTTCGACGATGGCCGGTGACATTGAGACAAAGCCTAAGGTGCTCAAAGCCAAGGTCACCGTGTGGGCCAACGTGAACGCAGAGATCTGCCACAACAGGGCACGCACCGCTGGCGACAGAAAGAACAGTCCCAGCACAAAGAGGATGTGGTCTAACCCCTTTGGCACGATGTGCGTAAACCCAATCGCGATGTAGCGCACCGCGGTCTGCCATCCACTCAAGCGGCCGCCGCCGCCTAACTGGATGGGTGTGCTGACGCTACCGGCGTCCAAATAGGCTTCGTATCCGTCCTCTACGCCGACTTGGCGCACCACCAGGGCGCCGAATTCACGAGCCCAACCAACCTCGGCGGTCTCAGTCAGCTTTGGTAAGTCGGCCTCAAATCTAATTTTGGAGGTCCGCACCAGGTTGGTATTACCGACTTCAGGGATTGCCACCGACACTAACGTTGGATGCAGCAAATGGCCGCTCGACCGGATCACAATGTTTTCTGCCATGGCTGGCCAGAACGTGCGGAACCGTGCCTCAAGCGCCGGTCCATTAAGCGCTCGCAGTGCGTCGTATGTTGCTGCCCCGCTGGCGGCATTCGTGTCGGTCACGCCTGAGAGATCAATCCCAGCAATAAATCCCTCAAGACTCAACTGCACATCGAGCGTCAGGACACCATCTTTCACGCTCAAATCTGCGATTGAGGGTGTAACCTCATGAGCCGATGCCACCACGCTGAACGCCAGCCAACAAAGGCTCGTGCTGACAACCAGGCGGCACAGCGCGCGAGCACACAGGAAAGACCGAGGGTTATGGATGCGGCGGCTCATTTTTCTTCTTTTCCTCACCGCAACCCCGGCTCACGCGCACGAATTATGGATAGACCCCAAGGTTTACCAACCAGCGCTCGGTCAGCCGATTGTCGCTGAAATTTTTAACGGTGAAAACTTCGCAGGAAATCATCTGGTCTACCTCCCCCGCCTATTCGACCGTTTCGAGATTATTGCCGAAAAGTCTCAAGCTACAGTCAAAAGCCGGCTCGGCAATCGTCCTGCGTTGAGCCAACCATCCCTTGGCGATGGCTTGCACATCGTCGTCTACCAATCGAAACCCGATACCCTGAAGTACGCAAGCTTCGAAAAGTTCAGATCCTTTGCCGTGCACAAAGGTGTCGCAGATATAGAAGCCAAGCATACTGCGCGGGGCTTGGGGCGAGGAAAATTTACCGAGGTCTATACACGGTTTTCAAAGTCTTTGGTCGGTGTCGGCGGGGCGCAAGGCGCGGACCGCCGAGTGGGTTTGACGGCTGAACTCGTCGCGCTCGAAAATCCTTATACCGACAACACAGCCGATGGCGTCGACGTGCAGCTCTTTTACCGCGATGTCATCCGCGCCGGCGCCCAGATCGAACTCTTCGAGAAAGCGCCAGATGGCACGGTGCTCGTCACCCTTCACCAAACCGACACGCAGGGTCGTGCCACCCTTCCGGTCAAACCGGGCTGCACCTATATGGCCGACGCAGTGATCTTGCGCAAACCCGACACCCGCCACGATAAACTTGGTGCCGCCTGGGAATCACTTTGGGCGAATCTCACGTTTCGAGTGCCAGAGTAATCGAAACGGCCGTCTGAACGGCGTTGGGCAGCTAGCCATCCCACAACACAAGGCGGTCATGCGGATATTGCCGCGTTTGGTAATTCCTCGGCAATGTCAGCATCCACTCAATAGGTGAAAGACGTCGCCGTTGCCGCAAGACGGTAGCGCCTCGAGGAGCTATTGGGCTGCATTCCCCGGATTAATTCCAACGTGCTGCACCGTGAGCTCAACGTGATTCTTAACCTGCTTTGGGTGCAAGCCAAAGAAGCACTGGCAGCCCTTCTCCACAATCAAATTATACGGTTTCACAGGCTTCGGTAGCCGTCCTGGATAGGCACCGTCCGCCATGTCGTTGGCTCCTTGCCTGGTAGTGACGAGCGCATGCGCTGCACTTAGCTTATCTGACGATTCCATGAAGACACTGACTTCGTCCTCGAATTCATAGACTGCGGAACCCCGATAGCTCGCCAACAGGGCCGGCCGCCAATCTGCCGGAAACGTCGCCGGATCCGCAACTATTTTTCTGCGCGGCGAAAGGCTGGGCGCAGGCTTCGCCGATCAACGCGACCGAGCGCAATCGCGCCTCGGGGTCGTGGACGTCAGAGACAATCATCAATTCGTCGGCACCGGTTTCCGCGACCAACGCGTCAATACCGGCGCCCACGGTTGCGGTGTCACCAGTGATCGACCGCGCAAGCCAGCGCGCCGCTTGTTCTTTTTCCATCGCAGTCCAATAGCTATCAATGTCGTCGATTGGCGGCTGGCTTAGGCCGCGCACGCCGCGGAAAATATTTACCACCGACATCTGCTGCGTCGTCGCCAACCGTTCTGCCTCGGCGTCGGTGTCGGCCGCAATAATATTAACTCCGACCATCGCGTAGGGCTTTGAAAGTTGGGCCGACGGCTTGAAACGCTCGCGATAAATCTGCAGCGCTGGTAACAAGAAGTCCGGCGCAAAGTGTGAGGCAAAGGCGTACGGCAACCCCAACTCGCCCGCCAGCATGGCGCCAAAGTTACTCGACCCCAATATCCATAGCGGCACATCAGTTCCCGCTGCGGGCACCGCCTCAATACGCTGGTCGTGTTGCGCCGCAGCAAAGTAATGCTGCAGTTCCAACACATCATTGGGAAAGTGCTGCGCTGCCTCCGGCGACCGGCGCAGAGCCTGGAGCGTCAGTTGATCCGTCCCCGGCGCTCGCCCTAGGCCCAGATCAATCCGCCCGGGATAAAGCCGCGCCAGCGTGCCGAAATGTTCGGCAATCACCAGGGGCGAATGGTTTGGCAACATAATACCACCAGACCCCACTCGGATCGTCGAGGTGCCCTCCGCAATATAGCCAATTACCACCGAGGTTGCCGCACTCGCGATCCCCGGCATGTTGTGATGCTCGGCCACCCAAAAGCGTGTGAAGCCAGACGCCTCGGCCTGCGCCGCGAGGGCGCGCGCCTGTGTCAACGCATCTCGCGCATCGCCGCCCTCGCGAATGCGCGCCAAATCAAGGATCGATAACGCCACCACAGCTGTGCTCCTTAGGATTTCGAGATTTCACACTAAAGAGGCGCGAGTATGGCATGCCAGCGCGCCCCAACCGCATCCTCGACACGCCCCGTTCGAAACTGGCTAGGACGGCTTACGTACGATGGCCTCCGCTTCGATTTCAACGAGATGATCACCGACGAGGCCAGCGACGCGGACAAGTGTGTTGGCCGGCTTGATCTCGCCAAAGACCCGACCATGTGCCCGCGCCACCGGCTCGACATCTGCGTCGTCCACGACATAAATCCGCGTCCGCACTACATCCTCAGGCCTGCCGCCAAGTGCTGCGATCGCTGTGAGTATGCGGTCGAGTATATAGGTGGTCTGTGCGCCGGCATCAGTCGGGGCGACAGGCCGATTCTTGCCAGAAATGGCAGTGGTTCCTGAGACAAAGATCTGATCGCCAATGCGCTGGGCTCGGCAATACCCTGCGATATCTTCCCATATGGATCCCGTTCTGACCCTCGCTGCGCCGTCTCGTGTCGATATCGGTTCAGGCGTAAAGGCGCTAGAGATGGACGTGAGATGGTGAGAAAGGTCTCCCGTCGCGGTAAGGAACGGCGGCTTGCGATATTCATCGCCACAATCACCGGGCAGCAGGGAGATGGAAGCGAGGGCTCCTTCAAGCGTCGCATGATCTGCTTTATCTAAGGAGAACGAGAAGAGCCGCAGGTTGTCCTCGATGTGGACATTTTCACCTAACCTCGCGCCGAGGATGACACCCGCTACACGGGGTTGCTCCAGCACCCAACGCGTCGCGACATTCGATATCGAAACGTCATGCTTGCGCGCGATTTCCGAAACGGTCCCGAGAAAAATCTGGAAGGAAGCCCAGCCACCGGTCGTATCGATAAAACGTTTGTATTTCATCTTCGACCAGTCGGTGATGTCCGTTGGCTCTGGTTTGCCCAGCCATCGCTCGGATAGGAATCCACCACAAAGCACGCCGTAGGCCAGAATAAAGGTGTCGTTCGTGGTGCAAACCTCCACCAAAGGACCGCCCGCGCGTCGGTCGAGTAACGAAAAGCTCACTTGATTGGTTCGCAACGGGATACCGTCTGCCAGCGCAAGATTAAAATGCGCCGCATCAAAATTAGTTACGCCGAGTTCGGCGATTAGACCTTCATCTCTCAGTCTGGAAAGTTCGTGAAGTGCGTCAAGCCATGCCGGGTGCTCGAAGCTCCACCAATGGAATTGCAGTAGGTCTATGCGCTCAACGTCTAACCGCTCGAGCCGTTTGTGCACACCCGCGCGGACAATATCTGCTGTCATTGCCCCCGGGGGTGGGCACCACTTTGTAAGGAGGGTGGGTCGGGGGTCGCTGTCGTGTTTCAACAGCCGCCCCGCAATGATTTCCGCGCTCCCGTAATGGTCGGCCATATCGAACGTATCGAAGCCTGCCGCTACATAGTCTTGGAGATGGGCCGCCCCTTTTTCGGGATCGATGACCGCACCATCTTTCTCAATATCGGCGACCTGCCAGAGTCCTGTTAGCGCGCGGCTAATCTCAGTCTTCGGGGCAATATGAATACGTTCTGGGCGTATCGTTGATGCGGTCATATGGCTGGCTCCTTCTAAGCGTCGCGGCTTCTGCCATGGGTCGAACGTAAGTAATCAGGCCCCGTAATCTTAGACGTTAGGCACGAACAATTCTTACAGCCGCTCCGTGCACTTAATAAAAAGTGATAGCGGTCAACATGCGGTTGCTCAAATAGCTATGATTGCACTTTGTGGGATTGGGCCATAATTAAGCAGCCCTTTGGTGACTGAGATACGTTACGCCGTTGTCCTTAGTGAGCTCTTGAGGTGTTGATAAAGATGGGTTCAGTAGATGTTAGACAATTTTGATACTTCTGCGGCCTGGCGTGTGCCGGATCTTATCGCGGATCGAAGTTGGGTCTTTCGCATTCCCGATCCTGCTCGGACGCAGTTAGCAGAAGCCGTCAAACAAGTATTCGACCCGGCCCGGCACCAATTTGAATATTCAAAAAATGATTTTGACCTAGGCCCTGGCCTAGACGTCATAAAGGCTGCGGCTAAACGGGCATATTTTGAATCCGGCTTTACGCTCGTGAAAGGATTACCCCGAGACCTTCTAACAACGCAGGAATATCAGCTATTGGTTTGGGCTATTGGCCTACACCTGGGCGTAGCGCGCCCCCAAGGCGTGGCGTCGCAATACGTTTCTGAAGTGCGTGCTGCTGGGATGAACTATCGCTCGGCGGCCGGTCGCGGATATAACTCAAATGCGGAATTAGATTTTCACAGCGACGGCTGTGATATCGTCGGCCTGGCTTGCTACAACGCTGCGAAAAGCGGTGGGCAAAGCAGGATTTCAAGTAGCGCGACAGCGTGGCAGATCCTCTGTGCTGAATATCCCGATCTTGCAGAGGTTGCAGAGCGTGATTTTTTCTTTAGTCGCAATCAAGAATCGGCACCGGACGAAGCGCCTTATTACGTTCAACCACTCTTTGACGTTGCCGGTGGCCGTCTGTTCGGGAAATGGAACAGGAATCGGATGCGACTGGCCCAAGATATCAAGGGTGTCCCAAAACTTGCACCCGAGCAGAGCCGCTGCGGGGACATGCTCGATGAAATCCTGCGCCGGCCCGACGTGATGTTTACCATGTGGTTTGAACCGGGCGATCTCCAGCTCTTAAACAATCATTCAATTTTGCACTCCCGAACAAATTTCGAAGACTACGATCACCCCGATCGTCAACGGCTCCTCTATCGCATATGGATTGCACCGCCCGACTCAGTTCGTTTACCTGAGTCGTGGGCGGACTTCTTCGGCTCAACCGAACCTGGCACGGTCCGCGGTGGAATCCGGGGCCACAATCACGATGAGATGTGCAAGAAGTTTGAAGCTCGTCAGGCCAAGAGTATCGGCATGCCCGCGCCGCAGTGATAAGCCCCTGGAGCCTTCTCCAGCAGATCGTTTGCTTGCCAACACAAACGTCGCTCTCATCGGACTAGCTTCAAAAATTCCCGGGCGGGTAGTCTTTGGGGTAGGTCAATCCGACCCACTCGGACACCTTCGGGTGCTCTTCCACCTTCCTACATACGCGACGCAGGTTAGGGAAAGGTGAGAGTAATTCAGTGGGAATATGGTTAATCACGCCTGACGTTAGCCAACCGAAGAGGCGCCACGCAGCAATATCAGCGATGGTCATATGTGGCCCGGCGAACCACTCTTGATCGTCTCGTTCCAGCTGTTCTTCCAAGCAACTAATCTTCTTCGGCAAGGCGCCTTGAGCCAGACTTAGTCTCATTTGCTTCTTCTTTTCCTCGTCTTCCTCTGCATTTGAAGGCCCCAACAGCACGGTGATATCCGTAGCCATGTCGATCACTTGATCGACTAATGCAGATCCCACTGGGTCATCTGCCGGGTATAGGCCGCTAAGCTTTCCGCAAAACCGCGAGATACCGCCCGTTTGTGCGATGCTTTTCCCGTCAACGGTCAGGAAGGGAATCTGCCTATGCGGAACGATGGTGCCGTCGTCTAGCTTTCCATTCTCCTTTGCTCGGAGAAATTCATCCCGACTGATTCGCAGGTCCTCAAAATCTACCCCGCCTATGTGCAGAGCAATGCGACCGATCTCGGCGCGCCAGAAAGGAAAATCGATATAAATGAAGCGTATTTCCAATTGACAGTCCTTTTGTTCCAGCTAGTCGATTTACGTTTTTGGACGCCTCGGGCGCCGGGCAACAATCTCTATACTGTTTAGGCTACCCGTTCCAATTACGACCGCCACGGATGGCGACCACGCCCGGACTTTGGACAGTGTATTCCTATTGGTTGCAAATACTCCCGATGTTGCATCGCGAACGGCTCTCTAAAAAAAAGTATCAATTCGTTGCCGCTCAACTTATCAAAAAGGGGCGCAGCCAGCTGCGCCCTTCAGCTGGATCAGATCAGGCTATTTTCAAATAGGAGACCTTAGATTGAATAGTGTCGTTGAATATTCACAGAACGATGAGATTGCTACTCTGAGAATCGATGATGGTAAGGCGAATGCGCTATCAGCAGCCGTGATTGCTGAAATCAATGACGGTCTTGACCGAGCTGCTCGGGAGGCGAGGGCGCTCGTGATCCGCGGCCGGGCAGGAGTGTTTTCCGGTGGCTTCGATCTGAAAGTTATTCGAGGTAGCGACGAAGATCTGAAAGCGAACATGCGGAAGGCCGGCATGGAATTGTTGAAACGCCTATATCTTTCGCATCAGCCGATAATATTTGCAGTGACAGGTCACGCAGTAGCCATGGGGGCGCTCCTAATATTGGCAGGAGATTGGCGCATCGGTATTTCTGGGGAATTCCGCATTGGTTTGAATGAAACCAGTATCGGACTACCGCTGCCGATCGCGGGTCTGGAACTTGCGCGCGACCGGTTGGAGCCTACGGCCCTCCAGAGGGCAACTATCAATGCTGAGCAATTCTCACCAACGAATGCAGCGGCTATTGGTTATCTAGATCAGGTCGTGGAGATGTCCGACTTTGACACTGCAGTAATGGAAGCCGCCACTAGGCTGGGAGCGCTGGACCCTGGGGCTTTCGCTGAAACGAAACGGAGGGTCCGCCAAGCGACCATCATCCGTATTGAAAAGCTTGGGGGATAGCGAGTGCTGACGCCTCTTTGGGCAGATAACATCAGCCCCACTAACAACCTCGCCGAACTTCCAGGCGACAGTTAGGAGACCTCACGGCTGAAGTTTGGGAGGCATCTGACCAGTGAGTGGATTGGCAGTTATGAGGCAGTACCCAGGTTCATCTCACTCGGCCCGCCAACGCCGACGGCGTTTCGGATCCGGGGTTTGCGGAACTCGATGCGCGCCGACCGAATTGAGTGGATATCCAAAATCGTAAGGCTTCAACGAGCCAAGGCCGCTGTTCGAATGTGCTCAGCTGTGCAGATGAACATTGACCAGGTGACGCGTGCGTCGGTTCGGCCCGGTTGGCTTAACCTAGACGAGGCTTTATGAATCCTAGAATTCAATAACGGGGCGTATCCGAACGATGAGCAGAGACGACGGCCAAGTTGATTGGGAGATTCCGGCGGAGGCACGCCCGCGCCCTGAGGACTACTCGTTTGATCTCGAGCGCGCGCTTTCCGCGGTTGTGTTTATTCGATCGCAGGTGCCCGAAGATGCATTTACCGCGCAGGTGTTGGGCACGGAGCGCGCCGGAAACGGCATTCTCATTAGTGATTCTGGTCTTATCGTCACCATTGGCTATCTCGTGACCGAAGCTGAGTCGCTGTGGCTCGTGGCAAATAACGGCCAAACTGTGCAAGGCGACGTCATCGGTTATGACCATGAAACTGGCCTCGGACTGATTCAAGCGCTTGGCCGTTTGACCGTGCGACCAATGGAGGTCGGGTCATCTGCCGACCTGCGCCTGAATGAGCAAACCGTCTTGGCCGCTGGTGGCGGCCGCCGCCACGCGTTGGCTTCTAAGGTTGCGGCTAAACGTGAGTTTGCCGGGTCCTGGGAATACCTTCTCGATGAAGCGATCTTTACAACACCGGTCCATCCAAACTGGGGCGGTACAGGGCTAATTGATCGCCATGGGCGCCTCGTCGGCGTCGGTTCGTTGTTTATTCAGGATGCCGCTCCTGACGGAACGGACGGCAACATGGTGGTGCCGATCGACGTGCTCAAACCCATTCTCGACCCGATGCAAAAAACCGGGCACACGGGTCGCCCGCCACGACCTTGGCTCGGCCTCTACGCAGCTGATACTGATGAGGCAATAGTGGTTGCCGGGATGGCGAGTGCGGGACCGGCCAGTCAGGGCGGTATGATGATTGGTGACGAGATCGTGAAAGTCGCCGGCGCGCCTATTCAAGGGTTGTCCGATCTATTTCGCAACGTGTGGGGACTCGGTCATGCCGGGGTCGATATTCCGCTCACTGTTCGGCGAGAAGAAAGCGGCGCGCACGAAATCACACTGCGTTCTGCTGATCGCATGAACTTTCTCCGCAAGCCCCGCCTGCATGCGTAAAGTGCCAATCCTATGACGGTGGCTGCGGAATCGATGGGGCGAGATATTCGCGTCATCGGGCTGGTCTCGGGCGGGCATTTTTTCAGCCACTTCTACTTCCTTGTCTTGCCGCCGCTGTTTCCTCTCCTCAAGGCCGAGTTTGGCGTTAGCTATGCATCGCTGGGCTTGTTCTTAACGGCCGCGAGCCTGGCGACCATGATTTGTCAAACGCCCGTCGGCTTCTTGGTCGACCGGTTCGGTGCCCGTTGGATTCTGCTCGGCGGACTGTTGCTTCACAGTGTGGCAATCACGGCGATCGGATTCACATCTTCGTACTGGGCCATACTCGTCCTGTTTATGGTCGCGGGCGTTGCCAATACCGTCTACCACCCCGCCGACTACGCCATTCTCAATGCGCGGGTTACACCGCATCGCTTGGGCCGTGCATTCAGCATTCATACGTTCTCGGGCAACATTGCTTGGGCGATTGCACCGGCGGCGATGGTGAGCCTCACCGCCTTATGGGACTGGCGCACAGCGGTTATTTTGGCTGGCTTGGCCGGGATCGTGACCGCCGCTGTGTTAGCCATTCGGGGCGCCGATCTGGTGGACCGAGATGTGGTTCAGGAAAATGATCGCGCGACGCTGCCTTCCACGTCTGAGGCGGCACCACCCTTGAGCGGCATTCAGTTGTTGCTGTCACCGCCCATTTTGATGGCGTTCCTATTCTTTATGTTTATCGCTATGGGCACCGGCGCCGTGCGCGTCTTTTCGGTGGCCGCGCTGGTAGCGATTTACGATACGCCCCTTGAGGTGGCCAACGGTGTCCTTACGGGGTTCCTTGGCGGCGCCGCTGCGGGCATCCTTGTCGGCGGCCTTCTCGTCGACAAAGTCGGCAAGCCTGAATTGACGGCGATAGTGGGCTTTCTCGTTGGCGCCGCGCTGTTGGCGGCGGCCGGCACGTTCTCACTTCCTATCGCGGGGATGGCGGCCGTCCTCACAGGTGCAGGGTTCGTGACGGGGATCGTTCAGCCTTCACGTGATCTATTGGTCAGGCGGGTGACTCCGCCGGGTTCGGTGGGCAAGGTCTTCGCCTTTGTTTCCACGGGTCTCGCCCTTGGCGGCGTGTTGATGCCAATAGCGTTCGGCTGGTTGATGGATCATGCCGATCCCCGTTGGGTGTTTTGGCTTTCGGCCATCATTATTCTCCTGACGGTTCTGACCGTTGGGGGGCTTGCCTCGGTCAGTCGCGAGCGCAAAGCAGTCTAACGCGTCAGTTGAATTCGTAGCGCGGGATAATTGGCTCTTGCCGGGCGGCGTCCACCCAAAATCGAACCGCAGGCTGATCCAACATCGCCGCAATGTAGTCGCCCGCGACGGCGTCGGATGGTACTCCGTAAGTCATGAACCGCGACACGACAGGGGCAAACATGGCATCGGCTCCGGAGAAAGCTCCGAAGAGGTAGTCGCCGCCGAGTGGCCTGCCAAATCGGTTCCGAGCATCGCGCCACAACGCGCAAATCCTGGCAGCATCCTTTTCGACACCTTCCCCGAGGGCGAAATTGTCATAGCGACGCCGGCAATTCATTGGCAGATCGCTGCGTAACGCACCGAAGCCTGAGTGCATTTCTGCAGAGACCGACCGAGCCATGGCGCGGGCGGCGCGATCGGTCGGCCAGATGACCCCGTCCGGTGCGGTTTCGGCCAAATACTCGATGATTGCCAAACTGTCCCAGATCGTTTGCTCATCATCGATCAAGATGGGGACAAGACCTGCGTCAGAGTGTCGTGCGATCGCCTCATGCGTGTCCGGTTGGCCCAGCGGGATGACGATTTCATCGTACGTAACGCCAGAATGCCGCATTGCGACCCCGGCGCGCATTGACCACGACGAGTAGTTCTTGCTTCCGACAACTAATTTTAGTGACATCGAGCCTCCGTTCCTTCGCCCCGAGGCATATAGGATGCGGTAAATTGTCGTCGCGAACAATTGCGGGAGTTCTCAGCACATGATTGAAGCGTTTGCCCATCGCCGTACCACGGGTACCGTCCTCATCACCCCGGTGACCAAGAAGGGTTACGGTGCTTGGCTGCGAAAACAGAATGCTCCAGTCCGCAACGGGCTGCGCAGTGCCAGGTTCACCGCAAAGAGCGGAACCCATGTTTTACTCCCGGCGGCCAAAGGCCGGAAGGCGCATGTTGTTGCCGGCATCGACGAAGCGCCTGACCTATGGTCGCTTGCCCATCTGCCCAACATATTACCGTCTGGTGTCTACGCCTTAGATGATGATGTCGAAACGTCGGTAGCGACGGTGCTGACCGTCGGGTGGGGCCTCGGCAGCTACCGGTTCAACCGGTATCTGTCAGAACCGAAGCGCGACCCCGCCAAATTGGTCGTCCCGAAGGATGTCGATCGTACCGAGGCCGAGGCCCAAGTCGATGCCGTATCGCTTGTCCGGGACCTTATCAACACGCCAGCCGCCGATATGGGACCACCAGAGTTGGCCGAAGCGGCCAAACAGGTGGCCGGCGGGTTCGGCGCAAAGACCCGCATCGTTCGCGGCAAAGAACTCAAAGAAGCGTTTCCCGCCATCCATGCGGTTGGGCGCGCGGCGGATAAGGCGCCGCGCCTGATCGACATGACTTGGGGCAAACTAAAACATCCCAAGGTTACGGTGGTGGGCAAGGGTGTTTGTTTCGACACCGGCGGACTGAACTTGAAGCCCGCGCAGGGCATGCGTTGGATGAAAAAGGATATGGGCGGGGCGGCCGTGGCGCTCGGACTGGCGCATCTCATCATGAGTGCCCAGCTACAGGTCCGACTGCGCGTCATCATTCCTGCCGTCGAGAATAATGTCGCAGGCAACGCCTACCGCCCAGGGGACGTTCTTCGAACGCGCAAAGGAGTATCGGTTGAAATCGGGAACACCGACGCCGAGGGGCGTTTGGTTCTTGCCGATGGGCTCGCCTTGGCAGACGAAGAGGCGCCGGACCTTCTGATTGATTGCGCGACACTAACGGGTGCCGCGCGCGTCGCGCTCGGGGCCGACCTACCGGCGCTGTTTTGCGATGACACCGACTTCGCTCAGGCGCTGGTGGCCGCGGGCGACGCCGTTGCCGATCCATTGTGGCGCCTGCCGCTGTGGCAGCCGTACCGCAAGCTATTGGATACGCCGATTGCCGACATCAATAATGCCGGGACCGGGGGGATGGCGGGCGCCATCACCGCCGCCCTGTTTCTGGCGACATTCGTAGACAAGGCCGAAACATGGGCGCACCTGGATCTGTATGGCTGGAACGACGCGGATCGACCGGGCCGTCCGCGAGGCGGCGAAGCCATGGCCATGCGTGCCCTATTCGAAGTGATTCGCGACCGATTCGGCG
>JAPKDI010000224.1 GCA_026421105.1 Alphaproteobacteria bacterium
CTGAGCTCCGCGATCCCAAGCGCCCGCCGCGCGCTCGTGGCCAGCACCAAAGGAAACGCCGCAGCATGTTGGGAAAGTTCTTGCACCATCGCGTCAACCAGCAACGGCACTTTCGAGGCGGCAAGCGTGTCGGTCTTCGTTAGGACGATCTGGTAGACGATCGCCATCTCTTCTAGATCGGCCATCATCTTGCGGTCGCGGGCCATCAGCCCACGGCGGGCGTCGATCAAAAGCACGACCCGTCTCACGATGCCCCGGTTCCGTAAGAAGCCGTGGACTAGGCGGTTCCACGCATCTGCAGTGGCCCTAGGTGCTTTTGCAAAGCCGTAGCCCGGTAGGTCGACAAGCCGGAGGTCGCCTGGGTACTCGAAGAAATTGATCATTTGCGTCCTGCCCGGCTGATTGGACGCTCGCGCTAACCCATGCTGCCCAGCCAGAGCGTTGATCAGACTCGATTTGCCAGCGTTTGACCGACCGGCGAAAGCAATTTCAGGAAGCGTCTCTTCGGGGACGCTGTCTGGCCCGACAGCCGACGTCTGAAACTCGCAATGCCGTGCAAAGAGACGGCGACCGACCTCGAGTTTGGGGTCCTCGGCAGAGATGTTCGGCACATGGCCCCCAATGGATTAATCCACAGCGGCCGGGTTCTTGATCCCGGCCTGCCGCATGATCATCCATTGCTGCGCGATCGAGAGCATGTTGTTCCAGGTCCAGTAGATCACCAAACCGGCCGGGAACGGTGCCAGGATGAATGTAAACACGATGGGCAGCAGCATGAAGATGCGTTGCTGCATCTTGTCCATAGGCTGCGGGTTCAGGCGCTGTTGCAGCCACATGCTGAGACCCATGAGGATCGGCCAAATACCGATCACGGGGATGATTTCGGGCAGCGAGATAGGGATCAGCCCGAAGCCGGTAAAGATGTTCAACGGGTCCGGCGCTGAAAGATCTTGAATCCAACCGAAGAACGGGGTGTGCCGCATTTCGATGGTAACGAACAAAACCTTATAGAGCGCAAAGAACACTGGGATCTGAACGAAGATCGGTAGGCAGCCTGAGATCGGGTTCGCTCCCTCTTTCTTATAGAGCCCCATCATCTCCTTCTGCTGCTGCTGCCGGTCGTCCTTGAAACGCTCGCGAATCTTGGCCATTTCCGGGCCGAGCTTCTTCATCTTGCTCATTGCACGGTAAGACCGATTGGCAAGCGGGAAAAAAATCGCCTTCACGATCACCGTCACCAGCAGAATGGCGAGGCCAAAGTTGCCGATGGTCTCGCTCAAGAAGCGCAGGACGAGGAACATCGGCTTGGTCAAAAAGAACATCAGGCCCCAATCGATCGCGAGATCGAAGTTGGGAATCCCAAGAGTATTTTTGTAACCATCGAGTAGCCGCGCAACTTTTGCGCCCGCAAAGATACGGTTGGAAATTGATCCCGATTCCCCCGCACCGATGGTCAGGCCCTCCTTGTGGAGGAAGTCGACCTCAAACACGTCTCGGTAGCCGGTTTTTTCGTTGTTGTTGTGCAGATATCTGAACGAAGCTTTGGTCTGTTGGTCGGGGACAAGGGCCGTCAACCAATATTTGTCAGTGATGCCGATCCAACCACCGGGATTTTCCGGTGTCATATCGATTCGGCCATCTATTTTTCCCCCACTGGGAGGGAAAAACTCCGCCTTGACAATTTTCTTGTACTTTTTTGTACTCAGTTTGTTGTCAAATACGCCGAGTGCGCCCTCGTGCAAGATGAAGAAGTTGACGGTTTCAGGTTTGCCCTTCCGAGTGATTTTGCCATAGGGGTAGAGTGTGATCGCCTCACTGCCATAGTTCTCTACCCGGTCCGAGACCGTGAACATGTAGTTAGCGTCTACATCAACCGTTCGAAAAAATCGCAAACCAACACCGTTATCCCACGTCAGCGTTACGGGGCGATTGGGTGACAAGACGGTGTCAGTTGTTTTCCAAACCGTATCCTCGTTGGGTAGGGGGACATCAACGACGCTGGTCCAGCCGAGCATTGCGTAATACGGGTTTGGGGTCTGGTTGGGCGATAGAAACGTAACCAGCGGACTATCTGGATCGATGTCCTCTCGGTATGCCTTCAACGTGATGTCATCGATCCGGCCACCCACGAGCGACAAGGAACCAAATATTGTGGGCGTCTCGATGTTGATCCGCGGAACATCTTCTAAAATCGCGCTACGCTCACGGACCGGCACGACGGGCGCGGGCCCAGGAACCGTGACCCCGGATTCACCTGGAATACGAACACCGCCTTGAGAACCACCGACGGTCTGTTCGGACTGGACAGCTTGGTCTTGCGGTACCCTTCCAGGCATAAAGACAAACTGCCAAAGAACTAAAATGGCGACCGAAAAGACGATAGCGACGATCAGGTTGCGTTGTTCAAACATCTTGATACCGTTTGTGGGGTGCGCGTTCGGGCACGGGGTCGTGGCCGAAACCACCCCACGGGTGACACCGGGTAATTCGTTTCACCGCCAGAAATGTGCCGCGACCAGCGCCGAAGCGGTTGATCGATTCTTGCGCGTAGGCCGAACAGGTCGGATCAAACCGGCAATTGGCGCCAAGGACTGGCGAAACGAGAAGCTGGTATCCACGGATGACCGCGGTGAGCGCCAGGGCAGGGAGCCGTGTGATCAATCCGACGAGGGTCATACCTTGCCCTCCGCCGAGATGACGCCGAGTTCGAGGCAGGCTCGGCGCACGTCCGCGAGTAGGCTGTCCCAGGGCCTTGTGAGTGTCGCTTTCCGCCCAACCAAGACGATATCGCGGCCGGGTTGGGGGTTTTGGATGATCTCGGTCGCAGCAGCGCGCAACCTACGTTTTGCTCGATTTCGCTGCACGGCGCCGCCCACCTTCTTCGAAACCGTGAAACCGACACGGCAGACCTCGGAATTGGACTCCGGTCGTACGATTGTCTGTAGGACAATGCCAGGCATTACCTGACGCGCCCCTTTGCGGGTTAGCCGCTGAAAATCGACTCTTCGGGTTAGACGTATCACGGGCGCCGCCATGGGCGCTTGCTCACGCCGAGAGGCGTTTTCGACCCTTCGCGCGGCGCCGAGCCAAGACCTTGCGGCCACTGGCAGTCTTCATGCGTGCACGAAAGCCATGACGCCGCTTGCGCACGAGGACGCTGGGCTGAAACGTTCTTTTCACGGCTGAATCTCCAAGGATTCGCGGGCCACAGGCCCTCGAAATAAGGCCCGGTGTATACGGGCTGCCGTCAACTCTGTCAACG
>JAPKDI010000225.1 GCA_026421105.1 Alphaproteobacteria bacterium
CGGCATGAGCGCGCGAACTGCGTCCGGCGTAAGACCTCGTCTGCGCAGTTCGTTTAAAGACGTCGCTTGGGTGCGTTTCGCAAGACGGCGGCCATCGGCGTCCTGAATCAAGGGATGGTGGGCGTAGCGCGGCGTCTCATAGTTCAACAGCTGCTGCAGTAAGCGATGGATATGAGTTGCCTCAAACAAGTCGTCGCCCCGTGTCACGCAGGTGATGCCCTGGGTGTGGTCATCAACCGTAACCGCGAGATGGTAGCTGGTGGGCGTTTCCTTGCGGGCCAAGATTACGTCACCGAACTTCGCGGGGTCAGCGTGAATAAGTCCCTGCGTTGCATCCTCAAACGCTAGGTCGGCCCCGGCTTGTTTGAGCGCTTTGGCCATATTGAGGCGGAGCGCAAATGATTCGCCACGGGTCTTCCGGAATGCCGCCTCGGCTGGCGTGATGCCGAGACACATGCCGGGGTAAATCGGGCCGTCGGGTCCATGGGGCGCGCTTGGGCTTTCGGCGATTTCAGCCTTGATTTCAGCGCGTGTGCAAAAGCACGGATAGAGCAGCCCTGCTTCTTCTAGCTGATTCAAGGCTGCCGTGTAATCGGCAAAGTGCTCGGACTGGCGACGAACCGGCATCGGCCAGGTGAGGCCAAGCCAGGTGAGATTATCCGAGATGGCGGATTCGAATTCTCGCCGACATCGCCCTCGATCGATGTCTTCGATTCGAAGCAACATTATACCGCCCAACTGCGCCGCCGTCTGTGATGCACACATCGCAGAAAAGGCATGCCCGAGGTGGAGGTAGCCAGTCGGGCTGGGGGCAAAGCGGGTGCGTTCCTGTTGAGCCATTCGATGCAGTATGCCTGCAGCTCAGGGAAATTAGCGAACGCGACGGATTGGCTCACTCGCGGTCGTGTTGAGGACAGGATGTTACGTGCTGGGCTACAATTAGAGACAACACCAAGATTGTTTGGGTTCAGAGGGTTGGGATGAGCACCGGTAACGGTACGAAGCGTCGCACCTACTCGATTACGGTCATGCTCGCATTGGCCATCGGTAGTTTGGTGTTTATCGGCGTTGCTAGCGTGCTTGTGCTTGGGCTGACATCCGCACGGCAGAATACATTTTCGCTATTACAGGAGCGGTCGAGTGACACGGTTTCGAACCTGCTATTGCGCGTGGGGCAGGAGCTGACGCCGCCAGTAGAGCAAGTTCGCTTCCTGCACGATCTCATTGCATTCGGTGATCTCGACCATAGAGACCAAACGCGCATGACGGATTTGCTGTCGGGGGCATTGGCGGGCGCTCCCCAGGTGTTCGGCGTCTCGTTTCTCTACGCTGACATGAAAATCTTGAACGTGACCCGAAAGGGTGGTGGCCCGGTTGTTAGCATGGGTGATTTTTCGTCCAACCCGCTAGTTATTCGGGCCATGCAAGAATATTCAGGGAAGTCCGGCGTGTTTTGGGGCGAGTTACTTCCCGCGCCCGATGACCTCAATTCGACGCTTATCAATTTGCGCATGCCAGTCCGGCGTGACGGCGAATATCTGGGCCTGTTGGTCGCTGTCGTCTCGGTATCGCGCCTGTCGCGTTTCGTCCAGACGCTTGCAATGGAGAATGGCAGCGAAGCCTTCATTCTTTTCGGGACTCAACATGTTCTGGCGCATCCGTCTCTGACGGAGGGGTTCATGCGCGATTTACGCGGTAGCACACCCGATATCGATAAGCTTCTGCCGCGGATTGACGACGTCAAAGATCCGGTTCTCGCGGCAATCTGGGGTGGAGCCGCCGGGCCTAAGGACGTCTTGCCCCTCACAGGGTCGCGCCCCATCGCATTATCGGCTGGCGGCCATGAGCAAATCGTGGATGGCGAGCGATACATCTATCTCTATCGCGCGGTCGATACGCTGGGCGAAACGCCATGGTACATCGGGCTTTACCTACCGGCCTCCACTTTCTCTACCGAGATTCGGCGTTTGGTCACCGCGGCGGCAGCCGGCTTGATCGTCTTGGTGTTATCGCTGATCGCCTCGGTATTTCTTGGGCGGCGTATCGCGCGCCCGATCAAGCGTATTGCAGCTGCAGCTAACACAATTTCTGATTTTCGCCTTGATGTCGTGGCTGGCCTGCCGCCGTCGCGCATTCGTGAGTTAGACGATCAGGCCCGTGCCTTCAATAGCATGGTGAACGGGTTGCGATGGTTCCAGAACTACGTGCCAAGGCGGCTCGTCAAACAGCTCCTGGAGCAGCATAGCGAGGCTGGGGGGGTACCCTCGGTCAATCGCGACATCACTGTAGTTTTTACTGACATCGTTGGTTTCACGACGCTATCCGAGCCCCTCGATGCTGAGAAAGTTGCGGCTCTTCTAAACGAACACTTCGGCGATATCAGCGCTGCCGTGGAAGAGGAAGAAGGTACAATCGACAAGTTCATCGGCGACTCGGTCATGGCATTTTGGGGTGCGCCACAAGAGCAACCGGACCATGCGCGACGCGCGGCCCGAGCGGTCATCGCTATGGCCGAACGCGTTCGGGCTCGTAACGTTACACGCGAGGCCGCAGGGATACCGCCAATTCATATGCGCATTGGGGTGCATTCAGGGGAGGCTGTTGTCGGCAACATTGGTTCACCGGGACGCGTGAATTACACGATCGTTGGCGATTCAGTGAACATCGGCGCTCGCCTAGAGCAATTGTGCAAGATCGTTTCTCCCGGCGCAGACGTTGCGGCGTTGATCAGCGGCGCGACGGCCGCCGCGCTGGATAGTTCGTTTTCGTACACCTCTGTTGGCGATCACACGTTGCGTGGACGTGGCGTTGAGACGAAGGCTTTCCGCTTAATCTGATCATCACGCGGCGGTCACAGCGCTGCGACGACTTGACAACACAAGGGCCACACGATGTGGTTGTGCTCTGGATTGCGTTGAAATCCGTGCACTTGGGGAACTTCGTGACGCCATCGCTCGAGACATGCCAATCCCTCGTCCTTAACGCCGACTACCGGCCGTTGAGCTATTTCCCGTTGTCCTTGTGGCCTTGGCAGAATTCGATCAAAGCGGTCTTTATGGACCGAGTGGACATCGTCTCGGTATACCAGCGCGAGGTGCACTCGCCGACGATCAGCTTGCAATTGCCGAGTGTTGTCGCGCTCAAGAACTATGTAAGGCCAGCGCGGCATCCGGCATTCACCCGGTTCAATGTTTTCTTGCGCGATCATTTCAGTTGTCAGTACTGCGGGTCAGCAAACGAACTGACGTTCGATCATTTGAT
>JAPKDI010000226.1 GCA_026421105.1 Alphaproteobacteria bacterium
GAGGTTGCCGCGATTGGACCGGTGCCCTATTGCGCGATGGTCTTGGCCGATCTTGGCGCGACTGTGATCCGGGTTGACCGGCCTGAGAAATCAAACCTTGGGATTCCGGTGCCACCTTCGCGCGCACTGCTGAACCGCGGACGATCATCAATTGTCGTCGACCTCAAAAAACCGGCTGGCGCCGAAACCGTTCTGCGGTTGTTGGATGGTGTCGACGGGTTGATTGAAGGGATGCGTCCCGGGGTCATGGAACGGCTGGGCCTTGCCCCCAGCGTATGTTTAGCGCGCAATCCGCGGTTGGTATTTGGGCGCGTGACAGGCTGGGGCCAGTCCGGCCCGCGCGCACCTTCGGCCGGCCATGACATTAATTACATCGCCGCTGCGGGCGCCCTTGGCGCGATTGGCCGGGCGGGTGAGCGACCTGTCCCTCCGCTTAATCTGATCGGCGACTATGGCGGCGGCGCGATGTACTTAGCAGTTGGTATGCTGGCGGGAATTCTTTCGGCACGTGAGACCGGTGTAGGGCAGGTAGTAGACGCAGCGATGGTGGATGGAGCGGCGCAGTTGATGACCATGTTTCACGCATTGGCCGCTGCGGGCGAATGGCCCGGCGAACGGGGTGAGAACCTACTGGATGGCGGCGCGCCGTTCTACGACACCTACGAAACTAGTGATGAGCGGTTTGTGGCCGTAGGCGCCATCGAGCCGAAGTTCTACGCGCAGTTGCTCGATGGTCTTGGGCTCGACCCTGCTGACTTGCCGGACCAAGACGACCGGGAAGAATGGCCATCGCTGAGAGAAGTATTTGCTGCAAGATTTCGCGCGCGAACACGAGACGAATGGAATACGACTTTCTTGAATACCGATGCGTGCGTGACGCCCGTTCTTGATCGGACCGAGTTGGCCGGCGATCCGCACCTTGCGGCACGGAAAACGATGGTCGACATCGACGGATTTGCGCAACCGGCCCCGGCGCCACGATTCAGCTCGACGCCGCCCGATCTACCGACGCCACCGGTTGCTCCTGGTGTCGACAGTCGTCGCGTGCTGAGCGATGCAGGTTTCCGCGCAGCGGAAATAGATGCCTTGATAGCGGATAAGACCGTGCACGAGGAGCGCCCATGACGTGTGGGGCACGTATCAAGCTTTTTGTTACTAGCCTGGTTGATTTGTTCCGGGCTTTGGTTGGATTTGCTACGGTTGGGTTACCTGTGCCGGTGCGTTGTCGCCCCTAATTATTGGTCGGTCGCCATAAGGCTTCATCAGATTTGCGGTGTGGCCGCGGGTTAACCACTGGATGTCGTGCGATCCACGGCGGCCAATCGGGGTCTGGTTACGATACGGAGCGCCACCCGGCGCGATTTGCAGCTGCTGAGCCGGGTCCATTTTTCAAACACGAAGATCGGGCATTGGGTGCGTGGCGGATCGCATCAAGTGGCGTGGCGCGCGCAAGTGCCTGTGGTTGCGCCCTATGCTGCTTGACGGTCAGCTGCGCGAAATGTGGTCAATGCTCGTGTCTCTTCGTCCCACAATGTGTACCGCAGCGCGTGCAGGGCGCTTCCTAGTGATAGGACCTGCACGTTGTGAAGTGGCGCAATGCGGTCTTGGCACGCCTGAAGGTGGTCATTGGGTACCGCGGGGTTCAAGTGGTGGATGTGGTGGAAGCCGATATTGCCGGTAAACCAATTCAGGATGGCCGGAAGACGAAAATACGTCGTGCCCTCGAGCGACGCCGAAAACCGGTCCCATTCAGCGTTACGCATCCAGCTTGTTTTGTCCGCACGATGTTGCACGGAGAACATCCAGGACCCGACGATTGCCGCAAAGGCTACGGCAGAAAGTTGCACGACAAGGACATCCGCGTATCCGAGCACCAAACTAAGGCCACTCAGAGCAGCGATCAGGCCAAGCGATGTGAAATGAAGGGCGAGCCGTTCATACCGCCATGCCCTCGGGAGATCGAAGGGCGTCCGATAGAGCAGGGTGAAGATGATTGGCGGCAAAATGACGTTAGCAAAAATAGGGTTGCGGGTGACGCGGTGCCAGATGCGCTGACGGCGCGACATGGCGTGGTACTCGGCCACCGTAATGCACGACGAGTAGATGTCGGCGGTCTCACGGCGATCCAGATTGTTCCAGGTGTTGTGGTGCCCGGCGTGTTGCCGCCGCCACGATGCGTACGGAGTCATTGTAAGGAGGCTGCATGCCATGCCGACTATTGCGTTGGCTGGGCGGCCACGAAGGAAGGACCCGTGACCGCAATCATGCTGGATGACAAAGATGCGCATGAGAAAGCCACCGGCCAACGGCACGAGCAGCGGCACGAGCCAATAGGAAATATTGGCGAGGAAGTACGTCGCCGCACAGGTGGCGAAGAAGCCCCCAAACGAGGTTACGATTTGCACAAGACCCTTGAGTGGCGCGGGAGTTTGGAACCGCGCCACTTCCTGACGAAGAAGCGCAGGGCTGCTCAGGGTAGATGGCATGCGTTGGTCCTCGGGTCTAGCGCGCGCCTAGAACGACGCGGAAAGTTCCTACCGGCAGGGCAGAGCTGTGTTCGCCTAGAACAGATGGTCTTCCGAACGTTACGGTGCGAAACGTAGTATAAGCCATCGGAGCGCCTCCTATAATTAGGGGTCGGTTGCTATGCCGGACTGGACGCTACGGGTTCCAAAAAAAGAACGTAACGGTGATGACGTCTGCCCGCCTTTTGGCGAGAGGTGGTGTCTGGTTGTGAGAACTCGAAGGTCATTGGCCCATCTTGTCGCTAACGTGTTCGGTACTTCGCGGAGGGTCAAACTGTTTGAGCCTACACTTCAATTTATTTGGGCAACCATTTGATTCGCCAAATAGTAATATCGTGTTACTTAGGTATTACTATTTAACTTTAAGTATTTTTTCACAGATATATAAGCAATACAACGCGATATTATTTACCGTTTGTTTGCAGCCCCTGTATGGTGGAAACTCGGCAAGGGTAGATTTTCCTGTCGTGCCACCAGCCCTGAGAAGAGGTGCCGGTGCTCGGCGCAGCCTTAGGCTCCAGTTTTGGAGTGGTCGCCGTTAAACCTTTCGGAGCAAGAAAATGTCAGACGAGCTTCGGGCCGGGCAAACGGTCCGCCTACGCCGCAAGCAGGTTGTTCGAGCAGCGGCCGCTGGTGGCTATAAAATCGTTCGGGTGCTCCCCGACGACGGTGGCGAGCAGCAATACCGGATTAAGAGTGCCCTAGAGGCGCACGAGCGCGTCGCCCGGCGCA
>JAPKDI010000227.1 GCA_026421105.1 Alphaproteobacteria bacterium
GTAAATGTGGCGATTACCGTTTCGCTTTCGCCGCTTTGTGAGGTGCTCATAGTTTCTACGGTATTGATGATCTCGGTGGGCGGCTGCCATGCACGATTTACATGCCGCTCCATTAGGTCAATGACTCCGGTGTAGGCACCAGAAGCACCGGACAGATCAAATAGAGCAAGGTCCTGCACGTCGAGCTGGGCCGTGAAGGCATGAAAAACAAATAGCCGAAGCGATAGTCGCTTTCGCACGCATGTGATTCCCTAATTGCGACCTCTTTACCGTCGACCGCAATATCGACACTGTGCGTGACCAACGGAAAGATTCATGAACGCAGCCCCAATCAATAGACCTGCAGCCGGCATCGGTTACATAGTTATCGCGATGGCGTTGTTTACCGGAATGGACGCGGTCGCCAAGTGGCTGGTTGCCAACTACTCAATTTTTCAGATTCTGGCGTTGCGTGGGATCTTCTCGATTATTCTCCTGCTCCCGTTTCTTGTCCGCAGCAAAGGGATTACCGGCGTGCTACGCACACAAAACCTCAAGGGCCAAATACTGAGGTCGTTGCTGGGCGTTGGCGCAATGTTCGGTTTCTTTACGGCCTTGCGGCAAATGCAACTTGCCGATGCCGTCGCGATTGGCTTCTCCGGATCATTGTTCATGGCGGCGCTGTCGGTACCCCTACTGGGCGAGCGCGTGGGCCCGCGGCGTTGGGCCGCCATCCTGGTTGGCTTTTGTGGGGTGTTAATTATTGTGCAGCCTGGAAGTTCGACGTTTCAGGCCGCTTCATTGTTGGTCCTTCTTTCGGCCCTTTTTTACGCCCTGATGATGATTGCGACGCGCTGGCTGAGCCGGACCGAAAGCAATGTCAGCATGGTATTTTACCACTCACTCGTGGCGACACTGATAGGCGTGGTTGTGCTGCCCTTTGTATGGGTCAAGCCTACGCCAGTGGACTGGGTGTTGTTTGCTTTCATGGGGTTGTTCGCGACGCTTGCGCATTTGGCGATCGCCCAAGCTTTCCGGTCGGCGCCGGTCGCGGTCGTCGGGCCATTCGAGTACAGCACGCTTTTGTGGGCGACGATCATCGGATTTTTCGTCTGGCAGGAGGTTCCTGGGTCGAATGTTTGGTATGGCTCGGTGCTGCTAGTCGCAGCCGGTATCTACATCCTGTATCGCGAGACCAAGTTGGCGGCAGAGGCGCGACGCGTCATTCGGGACACGGCACAGTCGGCTGAGTGATCTCAGCCCTCGTATTCAGCAAGGACGTATGTTGTTTTAAGTAGGTCCCAACGGATTTTGACGAGCAGCAAGTCGTGGCCGTGATACCAGACATGCTCTGGCGGTTTCCCGGAATCGCGAAGCGGAAACACGAAGTGTTTTGCCTGAAACAGGCCCGCTGGCACAGAGACTTCCTCATCGCCGACAAACTGCGCGCGAAAACCGCCGCGACCTATCATTGGCCCTGAGGCACCGTTCGGCAATGGCGAACTCATGATCGAGTGCCAACCCTGTTCGGTAGCTGAGTCGGACCAATCCCACGCGCCAAGGTGCCAAATGTCGCAAACCACGGGATGTGGACCGAAGGAGCGGGGCCATTCGTCGACCGGTACGCGCTGGGAGATCCGCCCCTCGTTGGCGGTGTACCCTTCGCACTCGACTATTTCGGCACCAAACCGAAACCAGGCCGCGCCCATGAAGGTTTCTTCAACACTAATTCGGACGTAAGCGTCGATCGGGCGCCAGCACTCATCAACGGTGTAGGTCACGTCGCGAAGAATTCGGGTGTCGTCCATTTCGCACTGGGACCGAAGGGTCCGCATGCCGTCGGGTTGCACGGTGACACTAAACCACTCACGCCCACGCTCGCCGATGTCGTCGTGTATATAGTCTACTCTGCCGCGGTAGCTCCGGTGTTTCATGGCTTTCTCCCAACTCCTCGCGACCGCGGCAATGAAGCAGCCAGAAGACAATAGCAAGAACAGGAGGCGCCATGTCCCGAAAGGCGAAGATACTTGATCGCAAGGTCGTCTATGACGGGTATTTTGATCTCCAAGAAGTGACCTTCCAGCACACCACGTTTGCAGGCGGGATTAGCAGACCGATCGAGCGAGTGCTCCTCAATATCGGCGAGATTGCAGCAGGCCTAATCGTGAAACGACAAGAACGCCGTGTGGTGTTGATTGAACAGTTCCGACTGCCGGTCCTCGAGCACGATGATGGCTGGTTGATCGAAGTTGTTGCCGGCCGCGTCGACCCGGGAGAATCCGCCGAGCAAGCATTTCGGCGCGAAACATTGGAAGAGGCTGGATATGAAGTTGAGAACATTCAGAATATCCACCGCTTCTATCCAGCCAGCGGTACGCTAGCCGAACACATGACGTTATTCTGCGCTGACGCGGGTGATCGTATTAATAACGGCGGCGGCACTGATGATGATGAAGATATCCGGGTCTTTGAATGGTCCTATGACGAACTCTTTGCGGCAATCGATCGTGGCCAAATCGTCGATGCAAAGACGATCATCGCAGGCCAGTGGCTCAAGCTGAATCAAGCGTGAAGTAAATTACCCGGCCGTCCCGGAGGTTTCTTCCAGCAGGTAAGTTGTCGACAAAACGTCGAAGCGCATCTTGACCAGCAATCGATCATTTAGCGTGCACCATGCGTCCATGCGGTCGTTGCCATCCTTGTCGACGTAGGTCACGTGCTCGCATTCATAAGTCCCTGCTGGACTCTCGATTGTTTCGTTCCCATGGTAGACAAATCTGTGCCGGGAGGTGCCGATCATTGGGCCGGATGCACCATTGGCGAGCGGGGAACAATTTGCTGAAACGAACGTCTGAATCTGACCAGGAATAGACCGATCAATGTTGGCGAAGTGCCAGACGTCACACGCTACCGGATGGGTAATAAATGAATGCGGCGGTTCGTCGAATTTGACCGTTTGAGAAATTCGTCCCTCATTGACGGTAAAACCCTCACATTCGACGCGATTGCCCAAAAATCTGAACCAGCTCGAACCGAGGAACTCGTCCATTACGGAGACACGAACAAACGCATCTTTTGGCCGCCATTGATTGTCGACCGTCGATGTGACATCGCGGAGTACCTGTGAATCATCCATCTCGGAAAGCGCGCGAATAGTTCTATCGCCGTTGCCGTGAACAGTAACAGTGCACCACTCTCGACCGCGCTCCCCCGTGTCACCAAGATACTGGATCTTGTAGCTATAGGTGCGGTGCTGCATTTCAGAG
>JAPKDI010000228.1 GCA_026421105.1 Alphaproteobacteria bacterium
AACGCTTCACCGTTGACCAAATGCGCGCCGCGACCATCGATGTGTACCAACAGGTTCTTGGCACCGCATGACGCAGCACGTTCTTGACTCAGGCGGCTATCGCCTCAAATATCCGGCCCGTCTGCGGACCTGCTCCGCCTTCCAAAGTTAGATTTAGACCATGGTCGCGATCACCCTTCCTGATGGGCGTATCCAGAACTACGACGGACCGATAACCGGTGCCGTTATTGCCGGCGACATCGGTCCAGGGCTTGCCAAGGCCGCCCTGTGCATCCGTGTGAATGACGCGCTGTGGGATCTGTCGCGCGAAATCGAAGAAGACGCTACGATCGCGATCGTCACGGCGAAGGACGAGGCAGAGGCACTCGATATTTTGCGCCACGACGCGGCGCATGTCCTCGCCGAAGCCGTCAAAGAACTCTATCCCGGCACGCAGGTGACGATCGGGCCAAATGTCGAGAATGGCTTTTTCTACGACTTTGCCAGAGACGAGCCGTTTACGCCTGAGGACCTCGAGCGGATTGAGGCGCGGATGCACGAAATTGTTGATCGCGGCGAGGTCATTACCCGGGAAGTGTGGGACCGCGCCGACGCAATTGCGTTCTTTGAGGGTGAAGGCGAGGCCTACAAGGGCGAGATCATCCGCGACTTGCCCGAGAGCGAATCCATTAGCGTCTACAAACAGGGTGATTTCCTAGACCTCTGCCGCGGGCCGCATCTAACATCGACTGCACAAATCGGTCATGCGTTTAAACTGATGTCGTTGGCTGGTGCCTATTGGCGCGGTGACTCGCGCAACGCGATGCTGCAACGGATTTACGGGACTGCCTGGCGTAACGAAAAGGAACTCAAGGCCTATTTGCACCGGCTGGAAGAGGCCGAGAAGCGCGACCATCGGAAACTGGGGCGCGAACTTTCACTTTTTCATCTTCAAGAAGAAGCCGCCGGCAGCGTATTTTGGCACCCCAAGGGATGGATGGTCTATCGCGAGGTGGAGGCTTACATGCGCCGCCGCCTCGATGCGTCGGCCTACCAAGAGGTCAAGACGCCGCAGCTAATCGATCGCAAGCTGTGGGAAGAGTCCGGGCACTGGGAAAAGTTCCGCGAAAACATGTTTACCGCCGCGGACGAAGGGGACCGCGTGCTGGCCCTCAAGCCCATGAACTGTCCTGGCCATGTCCAGATCTTCCGACAGGGCCTGAAAAGCTACCGTGACCTGCCGTTACGGCTTGCCGAGTTCGGCTCATGTCACCGCAGTGAACCGTCGGGCGCGCTACACGGTCTGATGCGGGTTCGCCAGTTCACACAAGACGACGCGCACATCTTTTGTTCCGAAGACCAAATTAATGCTGAGACGATCGCATTTTGCGAACTGCTTCAGTCGGTCTATCGCGACTTCGGGTTTGAGAACGTCAATGTCTTGTTTGCCGATCGCCCGCCAGTGCGTGCCGGGTCGGACTCTGTCTGGGACCGGGCCGAGGCTGCGCTCCGCGAGGCCGTTGACACAACAGGCTTGGATTGGACGCTCAATACTGGCGAGGGGGCGTTCTACGGGCCAAAGTTGGAGTTCCATCTAACTGACGCGATTGGGCGGTCATGGCAATGCGGGACGCTGCAGGTCGACTTCGTCCTCCCAGAGCGGCTCGATGCGTCGTACGTCGGTGAAGACGGTGCGAAACACCGGCCTGTGATGCTCCACCGCGCGATTCTTGGCAGTTTTGAAAGATTCATGGCGATTTTGATCGAACATCACGCCGGCCGGTTTCCGCTATGGCTTGCGCCCACTCAGGTCGTGGTCGCGACCATCACTGAGGCCGCCGACGAGGCCGCGCAGGCGGCTTGCAAACGGCTGGTCAACGCGGGCCTTCGCGCTGAACTCGATTTGCGCAACGAGAAGATAAATTACAAGATTCGAGAACACTCGATTGCCAAGACGCCCCTCATTTTTGTTCTCGGCGAACGCGAAGCGGCGGAAGGAACGGTTTCAATCCGTCGTCTGGGCGATAAGGGGCAAGAAGTCCTTGCGCTCGACAAGGCAGTCGATATCCTGCGCGAAGAAGCCACCCCTCCCGATGAACGGTAGAGGTTCGTTTTCGAGACAACCCAGTCGTTGGCGGCCTCCATATCGCGGCACTGAGTTGTTATTTTGAGGCAACGGAAGGAATAAACGCATACCTAGGAGACCCCACCACGCGCCGCCGCCTTCTGCGAAACAGGGGCCGCGCGTCAACGCCGAGATCAACAATACCTCCGTGCGGCTGGTTGCAGCCGATGGTGAGGTGGTTGGCGTCGTTGGAATCGAAGAGGCATTGGGCATGGCAGAAGAAGCGGGCCTAGACCTCGTTGAAGTTGCCCCCAATTCAAGCCCGCCAGTCTGCAAGTTACTTGACTACGGCAAGTTCAAGTACGAGGCGCAGAAAAAGGCGAACGCTGCCCGTAAGAAGCAAAAAATTATCGAGGTCAAAGAGATCAAAATGCGCCCGGGCATCGATAATCATGATTACGACGTCAAAATGCGGTCGATCGTTCGTTTCATCGAAGAAGGCGACAAGGTCAAGGTGACCCTGCGGTTCCGCGGACGCGAGATGGCGCACCAAAACCTCGGCATGCGTGTTCTGGAAAAAGTCCGCGACCAGGTCGATGAAATGGCCAAAGTTGAACAGTTTCCGAAGATGGAAGGCCGGCTCATGACAATGGTCATCGCGCCGCGTTAGCCACCTAGTTCGGCCAAGATCGTCAGCGTTAGATTGGTTCTGCCCAAGCAGTAGTCAGTACATGCCGCGCCAGCGGTAATAACCTGCTGCGCGCTGTGCAGCGCCAATACGCCCATCACCACATCGACGATTGCGACCGGCTAACCTGTGTCGGTAGCAAAACCGCGCCGCCGGCAGCGATCACCGCGACGTTGCTGCCAGCATCATTTCGCGTATACAGCCCCACAGAGCGTCGGCTCGAACCACCCGCACGGAACAGGAATACGACCAGCGTACTAGTTAGGTTCGCCGCTAGCGCGGCATAACCAATACTGCTCATCAGGGGAGGACATTTAGCCTGTCAGTGCATCGAATCCGGCGGCGCAAATCACCTAAAAGCCAAAGATCGTCATGGTTGTGCCTTTGAAGAGCGCGGCCAACGCGCGCCATTTCAAAGCGAGACCAAGGACCGCCAAGCTGATGGCATAGGCAGCTGCGTCGCCAGGGAAGTCTAAAGCATTAGCTTGCAACGCCACCGAGGTGCCG
>JAPKDI010000010.1 GCA_026421105.1 Alphaproteobacteria bacterium
GGGTGCCTATTGAGATCAAATCACCGGCAAGAAAAACTTGGACCTAAGGGAGTGGCGAACGATGGGTGATGGACTGGCGTGGCGGATGAAGTTCGGTGTGGTGACACCTTCAACCAACACCATTGTGCAACCCGAATACGACGACCTGCGTCCCTTGGGCGTCACCAACCATGTGGGCCGGATGCATATTCCGGATGATCCCGTCACCTCGGACGAGGATTTTGACGAGTTGATCCGTCGCATCGATGTCGCCTTGGAAGAGGCGGTCGACCGCGTCATGACCTGCAAGCCCGATCACATGATTCTTGGCATCTCCGCTGAAAGCATTTGGGGTGGCGGTCTTGCGGCTGCGCAGAAAGTCAAAGACCGCATTGCCGAACGCTCGGGTGGTCTGGGCGTGACGCTCGCCGCCGATGCTCTCCCCGCTGCGCTCAAGGCGTATGGCGTGAAAGGCAAGGTTGGCCTCCTCACGCCCTACATGCCGACCGCGGAACAGCACATCCAGCGCTTCATGGACGATATCGGGTACGACGTCAGCAGCATGGTGCATCTAAAGTCCGGTGGTCCGGTGATCATCGCCCACCACACCCCCACTGAATTGCGCGAAGGCCTTCAGAAACTAGTCGACGACGGCGCCGATGCGATTATTCAGTTCGGGGCTAATTTGCCGATGGGCCGTTTCGCCGGCGTCGCCGAGCAATGGCTCGAACGCCCCGTCATCTGCGTCAATGTCGCCACTTATTGGCATGCCTTGCGTGTAAACGGCATCACCGATCATGTGGGCGGCTACGGCGCGCTGATGGAACGGTACTAATTCCTATGAGACCCTTGTTCACCGCGCTCGCGGCCACGACCGTATCGATCCCGTGCACTGCGATGGTGGTGCCTGTCTAGCTACCCTCACCACGACCGTGCTCGACACCGTGGTCGCCGCGGTTCATAAGTCCGCGCACGCGCAGCCCCTCGCCGAGCCGCGCGCTACAGCGGCAGCCCCTTATAAGGGCCCTGCTCCTTTTGTTTTTTGGGACCTGACGGCGAGCGGGTCGAAGTATGCGAAACGATGTGGGCATGACCGACGCCACCGAAGAGACCAAACCCGAGGAAACCACCCCCGTTGTCATCGTCACCCGCCCCAAGCGCGTGCGGCGCGGCAGTCCCTGGGTCTTCTCCAACGAAATCGAGATGAGTGCCGCCACCAAGGCGATCCCGCCCGGCACGATGGTTCGTCTGCAGGAACAGTCGGGCAAGCCCGTGGGCGCCGCCTTCTTCAATCCGCACAGCCTAATTGCAGCGCGCGTCATCGCCGACGATCCCAAGCAACCGTTCGACAAGGCCTATGTCGCTGCGCACCTCACCAGCGCGTGCGCCCTGCGCGACGGCCTTTACGCCGCGCCGTTCTACCGCTTGATCCACGCCGAGGCCGATGGCTTGCCGGGCGTCATCGTCGATCGTTACGGCGATGTCGTGGTCTGCCAACTCAATACTGCCGGCGCAGAGCGCCATCGCATGGTTATCACCGATGCGCTCACCGAAGTGCTCAGCCCAAGCGCCATCGTCCTCAAGAATGATTCGCCAGTGCGCGACCTCGAACGGCTGAACCGCTATGAAGAAGTCATCGGTACGCTGCCCGACGCGGCAATGGAGATTCAAGAAAACGACGCGACATTCCTTGCCCCCATCGGCAGCGGTCAAAAGACTGGGTGGTTTTACGATCAGCGTGACAACCGAGCCTTTGTCGCATCGCTCGCGAAGGATGCGCGCGTGCTTGATCTTTATTGCTACCTCGGTGGCTTCGGCATTCTGGCGGCCAAATCCGGTGCGAAATCAGTTCTAGGGGTCGATCGTTCAGAGGCTGCACTTGAGATGGCCCGTGAAACCGCCGTCCGGAACGGCGTCGGCGATATTTGCACCTTCGAGGAAGCGACATTGCCCGGCGTCTTAGAGACACTAGCCGCCGGCGGCGATCAATTTGACGTCGTGGTGTGCGATCCCCCGGCATTCGTTAAGTCGCGCAAGAATCTCGCCGTGGGCCTCAAGGGTTACCGCAAGCTCTTCAAACTCTCCGCCGAACGTGTCGCACCTGGCGGCTTTTTATTCGCCGCGTCGTGCTCGCATCTTGTCGAACGTGATGTGTTCGAGGACGAGGTAGCGCACGCCTTGGCGCTGGCCGGTCGGAAAGGTCGGGTGCTGCGCGTATCGGAAGCCGCCGCGGACCACCCGGCGCACCCGATGTTGCCGCAAAGCCGTTACCTTAAAGCAATGGTATTGCAGCTCGACTAGGCGTCAGCCGACGGGTGGGCGCGCTTTGTGCCAGTCGGTCGCGGCTTGAAATGCAGCACCGGCTTGCAATACCAAGGCGTCATCAAATCGCTTGCTCATGAATTGCACAGCTAGGGGGAGGCCATCGCCGGACATGCCGGCGGGCACGCCAAGCGCTGGGACCCCTAAGACGTTGGCCGCCATTGTTACCAGCGGCTTGCGAAAGAACTGAAATGCGCCAACGCCGGCCGCCTTTGGCGCAGCCCCAGGCGCACCAGGTGCCAGGATCACGTCAAAAGCCGCCATCGTTTCGTTGTATTGGGCAATCAGCGTCTCGCGAAGTTGCAACGCGCGCGCATAATCGACCGCGCGAATGAATGGCCCCAGTGAAAGTCGCATCCGCGAGTGATAGCTGTACGCCGCGCGCTGAGCTTGCAGGTTTTTTTCGTGGATCGCGTAACCTTCAACCAACGTGATGATGATCTGGGCGGTCGCGAAGTCCTCTAGGCTGGGCAGCACTACCTCACGCACATCGGCGCCAAGATCACGAAATGTGTCGGCCGCGGCGTGGTAGGCCGCGATGCCCTCAGGCGACACGGCATCGTCGCGCGCCAGTGCACCAGTGAGGCCAACCCGCAGCCCTTTCGCCCCGGCGCCGAGGTTTGCAGTGTAATCCGTGGCCGGGCGCGCGACGCTGCCGGGATCGTGCGGGTCATGGCCCGCCAACGCGTTGAGCAAGATGGCGCAATCCTCGACCGTCCGCGCCATAGGCCCGACATGGTCAAGCGTGGGGGACAACGGAAAGACACCGGTACGACTCACCAAGCCATAAGACGGCATCAACCCGGTAATACCGCAGTAGGCGGCCGGCAGCCGGATCGATCCGCCGGTGTCGGTGCCGAGCGCACCCATTACCTGGCCGCTTGCCAACGAAACCCCGGCGCCGCTCGACGAGCCCCCGGCATAACAATCAGCGCGCCATGGATTGCGTGCGGGCCGAAACAGACTGTCGTCCGATGGCCCACCGTAGCAAAATTCGGTGGTCTCCAGCTTGCCCAACAGGACCGCACCGGCTTCGCGCAGGCGAGCCCAAGCCGTGGCGTCCGTGTTTGGCACGCGGTCGTGCAGCAACTTAGACCCTACGGTGGTTCGAATGCCTGCAGTGTCGAACGCTTCTTTCAGGGCGATGGGGATGCCGTGCAGCGGTCCGCGATAGCGACCGGCCGAAATTTCTGTTTCGGCGTCCTTAGCTGCGGCGCGGGCCAAATCATCGGTCCGCGTCACGAAACTCCCCAAGGCCGGGTCAATCGCGGCGCTCCGCTCGATCAACGCATCGGTCAGCTCAATGGGCGAGAGGTCGCGCGCCGCGATCCGCGTTGCGGCCTCTGCGATCGAGAGATAGGCGAGGTCGCCGCTCACCGTTCGTCGCTTTCAGCCGGTGCGGGATCGAGTCGCGCAATGAAGCTCAGCAAGATCGCGACGCCGTCCTCGAGCGTTTCGATTTCTGCCTCGGGAACGGACACGCCGGCTGCGCGCAGGGTTTGGACAATTTCCTCAGGTGTCATGGGCGCGGGTCTCCGTGAAAGCAATCTAAGGCGCGAGGCGTGCACCCGTGATCGTAACGCATTGCGTGCTACTTGGAGACCTACCTGGTCGCGACGGCGGCTGCGAGCGCCTCCAAAGAGGCTACAGTCGCGTCCCATTCGAGACATCCATCGGTAATGCTTTGCCCGTATGTTAGGGCCTGACCAGGTTTCTGGTCTTGCCGTCCACCAACCAAGTGGCTCTCGATCATCACGCCAAAGATGCGGCCGTCACCGCCTTTGATCTGCTGCGCGATATCGTCGATCACGGCGGGCTGGTTGTCGGGGTTCTTGCCGCTGTTGGCGTGGCTCGCGTCGATCATCACCACCGGCGCAACCCCAGAGGCCTCAGCCTTGGCACAAGCCGCAGCGACACTGGCCGCGTCATAGTTGGGCGCCGCACCACCACGCAAGATGACATGGCAATCCTCGTTCCCGGTCGTCTCAGCAATCGCGCATTCACCGTTCTTGGTCACAGCGAGAAAATGATGCGGGTTGGATGCGGACTTCACGGCGTCCAACGCAATCTTCACATCGCCCGAGGTACCGTTTTTAAACCCGACCGGGCACGATAGACCCGACGCCATCTCGCGGTGGATCTGGCTTTCGGTGGTGCGTGCGCCAATTGCGGCCCATGCCACAAGGTCGGCAAAGTATTGCGGCGTCGTCGTGTCGAGAAATTCGCACCCCGCTGGTAAACCCAATGCATTAATGTCAGCCAGCAATTGTCGCGCCAGACGCAGGCCTTTGTTGATTTGGAAACTGTCATCGAGGTCAGGATCGTTGATCAGACCTTTCCAGCCCACCGTCGTCCGCGGCTTCTCGAAGTAGACCCGCATGATCAGCTCCAACCGGTCGCCGAGTTGGTTGCGCAGCGCCACAAGGCGCGCGGCATACTCCATGGCCGATTTTCGGTCGTGGATAGAGCAGGGACCCACCACGACGGCCAACCGCTTGTCGCGGCCGTGCAAGATGCCTTGTACGGCGCGGCGCGCGTTCGCCACTGTTTGCATTGCGGCGACGGGGGCCGCCACCTCTTGCATCACCGCGTCAGGCGTACTTAACGCGCTGATGTCGCGGATACGAAGGTCGTCGGTCGCGGTCGTCATGTCGTTTCAATCCTTTTGTTGGCCAGTCCAGACAGCAACAAAAAAGCCGCCAGGTATCTGGCGGCTCGGGAAGGTCGATGGAACTGTATTCAGCCCGTGCGCACCCCACCCGCCACCAAGGGCGCCGGATAACCCGTAAAATAGAAGGTCGCGGATGCGTTGATCATGGGCGTCTTATAGCGACGCATGCGCAAGCTGTCACGCCCCGTCCGGGTCTGCAGGAGCAGCCACGCCGTCGGCCAAGGCTTCGAGAAAGATGATCCCAAATTCCTTGAGCTTGGCCGGTCCTACACCATTCACTTGCGCCATATCGTCCAGTGACTTTGGCTGCAGGACGCACATATGCTGCAGCGTCTTGTCGGCAAATATCACGTAGGCCGGGACGTTGCGGGTCTGGGCGATGTTGCGTCGCACAGCCTTCAAAGCGGCGTAGAGGTCGGCATCTATTCCGTCGAGATCGGCCACCGCGGCTTTCTGCTTGCGCGCCTTCGCCGTCAGTGTGAACCCGACTGCCTCATGATACTCAAAGGTCTCATCGCCTTTCAGCACCCGGCGCCCGCGATCGCTCAGCCGCAAACCGCCAAAGTGCTCGATATCGATTTGCAAATAGCCCCCGGCGACGGCTTGCCGGATGAACGCCTGCCAAAACGTTTTGGTCCGCTCGGCGCCAGCTCCAAACGTAGGCAAATTATTATGCCCCAGTGTTGTGATGCGCTCGTTCGTTTTGCCCAATAACACATCCATAATGTGCACCGTGCCAAAACGTTCGCCGGTGCGGTGCACCGCCGAGAACAGCATTTGCGCTTCGGTCGTGCCATTGACCATCTTCGGTGGGTTCTGGCAGACATCGCAGTTGCCACACGGTTCGGTGGTCTCTCCAAAATAAGTCAGCAGCGTCATCCGGCGGCACTGCGAGGCTTCGCAGTAGGCCAGTAGCGCGTCGAGCCGTTTGTGTTCGCGCCGCTGGTGATCTGCGTCATCGCCGTCCTGCACGATGAATTGGCGACGCATGCGGACATCGTCCAAACCGTAGATCATGAACACTTCAGATGCCGCGCCGTCGCGGCCCGCGCGCCCGACTTCTTGATAATATGACTCCATGCTACCCGGCAGGTTCGCGTGAAACACGAACCTGATATCAGGCTTGTCGATCCCCATTCCAAACGCAATGGTCGCCACCATCACCACGCCATCTTCGGCCATGAAGGTCTCTTGGTTCGCGGTGCGCACTTCTGGCGACAGCCCAGCGTGGTAGGGCAGGGCGTGGACACCGTCGTCTTGCAACATGGTGGCGACCTCTTCGGTCAGCCGACGCGATAGGCAGTAAACAATGCCTGACTGTCCTTCCCGTGACCGTAAAAACTGCCTCAGCTGGTCCCGCCATTTGGTCTTAGGGGTCACGCCCAACCACAGGTTAGGGCGGTCGAACCCGTGCACAATCACATCGCCCTGTCCTGCAAACAATTTGGTGGCCACATCACGCTGCGTTGCGGTGTCGGCCGTGGCAGTAAACCCTGCCTTGGTCGCATTCGGAAAATGTTTTTGCAGATCAGCCAACGCACCGTACTCGGGCCGAAAGTTGGTACCCCACTTCGACACACAATGCGCCTCATCCACGACGAAAAGGGCCGGTGCGATGCGTTGCAGGGCGCTCAACATCCGAGGTGTCATCAATCGTTCGGGCGACATGTATAACATTGGCGCATCACCGCTTTCGACGCGCCGCCAGTCCGCGACATTGTCCTCACGCGAGCGGCCGGAGTGGATCCGGGCCGCCGCCACCCCGTTGGCCTGCAGCGCCGCCACTTGATCGTCGATCAATGCCACCAGGGGTGAGAACACGACGGTCAATCCGTCTTGCAACAGAGCCGGTACCTGGTAACACAGCGATTTGCCCGCGCCGGTGGGCATAACAGCCAGCACATGCCGACCGCTTAACAGCTTGTCGACGATCTCGCGCTGCCCCGGCCGAAAAGCGTCGAAGCCAAAAACGTCACGTAAAATTTTCTCAGGGTCGGCAGTCACGGCGTGTCCGAACGGGGGCGGGGCGCTGGTTGTACCACACGCAGGGCACGTCTCGCATTGCGATACGCAAGATGCGATACTCATGCTTCTAGCTACAAAGATCAGTAGGACGGCAATGGCGGCACATCCAATAAAGGCTAACGAGGAAGTCCGCCTCCCGGAGCTGCAGAGTTACCGTGACCCGGAGTTCTGATGGTTGTCCTCAATACCCTTTCCGACCAACTCGCGAAGGTCCTGACCGACCTGGATTGTCCAACGTTCGAGACCGCGCCTTGGGTGCGGGGCGGGCCGTTGAGCGAACGCCGCGTCGCCATCGTGTCGTCGGCGGGTGTTCATCTGCGCACCGATCGGCATTTTTCGGGCAGCGACAGCGGCTACCGCGCCATCCCGAACGACGCCGCGCCGAACGATATAGTGATGACCCACACCTCGCCGAATTACGACCGCACCGCATTCATACAAGACCTCAACACTGTCTTACCGCTTGATCGCTTGGCTGAACTCGCCGAAGACGGTGTCATCGGCTCCGTCGCGTCGCACCACTATTCGTTCATGGGGGCGACTGACCCGCGCGCGATGGAGGGCGGTGCTCGCGAACTCTCTGGCCGCCTTAAAGATGACGCCGTCGACGCCGTCTTGCTGGTGCCTGTCTGACCCCTCTGCACGCGCGCCGTGAGCGCGCTTGCCCACTATTTGGAAGACGAAGGCATTGCGACAACAATCGTCAGTCTCGTGCGCCTTCATAGCGAGACGATCAAACCGCCGCGCACACTATGGGTGCCCTTTGAGCTTGGCCGACCAATCGGCGGGCCCGATGATAAAACCACGCAACGCCGCGTGCTCGAATCCGCGCTGGGGCTACTCGAATGCGATGCCGGACCGCCGCTCCTGGTTGATGACGACACAAAGAATGCCGGCACGGACCCCGACCCGACTTGGCGTAACCCCCTCACCATACAGCCCCGAACGATCGACGCTACGGACGTTGGCGGCACGCTGACACACTTGCTGGATGAACTCGCTGAAGTCGAACCGGTCTACCGCCGTCGTCTCGACGCTACCGGGCGCACAACCTTCGGCGTCGTCGGTATCGATATCCGAGGCGTCCTGACGTACCTCATGTCGTTTTTGGCCGACGCGCCCGACGCGAGCCCACACCCCGACATGTCCCCCAATCTCGCTATGCGTTTCGCCGCCGACGACCTCAAAGCCTTTTACCTCGAAGCCTCCACCGCAGGTGACGGCAACCCCTCGTCGTGGCAGCTCGGCACTTGGTTTTGGCGCGAGACCGCTGCCGCCAAACTCCTCATCGCCCTGCGCGCCAAGACAATGCAAAGCGACAGCAAATCGCTTGCCCGCATCGGCACGGTTTTTCTCGTCCCCCGCATCTGGGCGGACGAACTCGGGCTTTGAGGCTTCGCAGTCCGAGCCGCGTGGCACTGTGAACCCTAATCCACCAGCGCACTGTTTCGGTAGTTGCCAGAGCATTCTGGAATGGTGGTGTCACAAGGATTGAAGAACACCCAGGGAGCATCGGGCTGGCCTTCCTTGAAGGCCCGCGCGATTCCATCTGGCTGTTTAGGTGGAAGAATATCCAAGGGCCGTCACGGTTGCTGTCTTGGATGTACCCTCTACCGCGCACATCGCGTGGGAACGGCGTGCTAGTAAACCTTTGGAAGAACAGGCTGTCCCGTTGCACCAACGCATCCATGTATACAGACTCGCTTTGGGCCAGCGCGGGGCCCCGGGCGAGGATCAAGACGAAAACGGTGAAGACGGGTCTTACGACAATCACCAAATACGATGACGCCGAGTTAAGGCGAAGACTTACCCAAACGCATCAAAGGACCACGCCCGAAAGACGCTATCCTCTGATCAAAATAGGTTTGTCGGTACGGGGCTCGAACCAGTGACAAAATGGTTAACGCTGCGTGGACATTAGGGTCTAGACGCGCAATGTTCGAAAGAAGCGAAGCGCGGCAGGAGGGTGCATGACTGACACCACAAACACGGACAGCGGCAGCAACCTTTTTGAGGAGCTGAGGCATGCGAACATGGACAGTGTGCGTAAAGCGGTCCGATCTGGCGCCTATCGGGGGCACACAGCCGGCATTGGGTTGGGGCTTGTGCAGGGAAACGTAGCGATCTTGCCCGCGGATTACGCGCTCGATTTCTTTCGCTTTTGCCAGCGCAACCCGAAGCCCTGTCCCTTGGTCGGCGTTTCGGACACCGGTGAACCCATGTTGCGCACGCTTGGTGAAGATATCGACATTCGCCGAGATGTCCCGCTCTACAACATCTACTTGGATGGGAAGTTAGATAGGCAAGAACCTGACATAGATGATTTGTGGCGTGACGACATGGTCGCCTTCGTGCTGGGATGTTCTTTCACCTTCGAACAGGCGCTATTGGCTGAGGGCATTCGGCTTGCGCACATCGACGACAATAAGGTCGTGTCGATGTACCGCACCTCGATTGAGACACGTCCTGCGGGACCGTTTCGCGGACCGGTGGTCGTCTCGATGCGTCCCATGAGCTCGTCCGATGCGATCCGTGCCTCGGTGATCACCGCGCGCTTTCCTCACGCCCATGGGTCTCCGGTCCACTTCGGAGACCCCGCCAAAATCGGTATCGGGAACCTTTCAAAACCAGACTGGGGCGACACCGTCACCCTCGAGGATGATCAAGTGCCTGTTTTTTGGGCCTGTGGCGTCACGCCCCAAGCTGCTGTTCAGCTGGCGAAGCCACCGCTTTGTATCACCCACGCCCCGGGCCGGATGCTGATCACTGACATCCCAGACATGCTCCTCGGAAACTGATCCACGCTGACTGACAGCGTCAGGTTAATCTGAGAATAAACGACCCATGGGCGTTGAGGCGGCTAGCGCACAAGCAAAGCGCTGGCTGACGCAGTTTGAGCATGCCGTTACCGAGCAATACAGTACCGCCGCCACAGCGCTTTCTTGCCCAGGCCCGTCACTACTCGCGATGTCTCGCGCTGAGACTCAAAGCGCGCATGGAGGTGATTAAGACGCCTGTATTCAGAGCGCCGTCAAATCTCTGAATTCAATTTATCCGATGTGTACTTCGTCCCCCGACATGAATCGGTCATGATAGAGAAACGTATGGCGGAGGGTTAAGGGATGTCGCGAAATTCGGACCAATGGTCTGCAGCACCAAACCTGCCAACGACTCACTATGTCAGTGGCGACGTGTATAGCGATCCGGACGTTTTTCAGGACGAACGTGAGAAGCTATTCAATAAGATATGGCGCCTTGCGTGCCACGAGAGCGAGCTTTCGAAGCCGGGCGATTTCCGGACGATTGACCATGTCGGCACGCCGTTGATTGTTATTCGGGGCGTTGATGGTGTTGTGCGGACGTTCGTGAACACCTGTTCCCATAGAGGCGCAAAGATCATTCACGAGCTAAGCGGGAACGCCGAGCGATTAACCTGTTTTTACCACCTCTGGACGTATGACACCCTTGGCACATGCATCGATATTCCACGCCCGGAAGGCTATGCAACGTCAGGGTTGCGCAGCGAAGATTGCGGCCTCCGTGAGTTGAGGACAGAAACAAAACTCGGACTGGTCTTCGTCAATCTCGATGACGCCGCACCCTCATTAGACGCTTACCTAGCGGGTGCCTTAGAGCGGTTTGACCATATACTTGGGGGCGGAGATCTAGAAGTTTTTCACTTCAATCGAGCTGAAATCCATGCCAATTGGAAGGCTTGGATGGAGACGAACGTCGATGCTTACCACACGCTCATGCACGTAGCCTTGCGCCGGACGCAGATCGACAAGGGTCGCAAGGTAGACGTTTTTCCGAATGGCCATGTCGGCGGCGGTGGCCAGAAAATGAACTACGACAATTACCGCGGTTGGGAATCCAGAACAGATTCACTTGCGCTGCCGGGCGCCCCCGCAAATGACATGCGTACGACGCATCTTTTCCCCAATTCTATGGTCCTCTCCCGCGGAACGGTCATCCGAATCGATACGATCGTGCCGATCGACCAACACCGCACCATGATCGAATTTAGGGGGCTCGGGTTGGTAAGCGATGATGCGGAGACGCGCGCAACCCGTATTCGTCACCACAACCAGTTCTGGGGGCCATTTGGTCGCAACATCCCTGAAGATGCCTTCGCTGCCGAGGCCTGCGCGGCGTCATTTGGGAGTGGCGCCGGAAAGTATCAAATCATCGCGCGGGACGAGAACATGACCGGCCAGGACGATGTCGGCTTACGAACGTTTTATGGCGCTTGGGGTGCCTATGTTGGAAGGTCACCACACGCACCGAGCAATCGCTAACTAAGGGCTTTTGCCGCCTCTTTCTCGATTGCCGTGCCGTTGAAGAAATCGAAGTTCAAACCCGCGTAAAGCCTCGCAGCATTCGAGAAAACGAACTCGCGATAGTCGTCATCGGACATAAGGCCCTTTTCGACAAACGCCACCGAGGCTGAACAAATAGACGCCGCGGTCATAGAGCGCCCCCGCAAAGACGTCATCCCCCGCCAGCTCCATGTGGTAGCTGACGGGCATCGAATGGATGTCGATCGCAGTGAGGTAGCGCGGGACAACGAGGCCGGGATCGAGCCGCGGCGATGGCCGCGGGTCCGCACCGCTTTCGCGGTTTCGACGAGAGCTCCGAGTTGGCGTTCGACACTTTCGCCCGTGATGTCCCAGATCAATTCCTGGATTGTGCGCTTCATGGAACTGATCATCTGGTAGGACGTCTCAGGTTCAAGGCTGCGGTGGCCCCGCTCTATTCGAAGAGTCGGATTAGCTGCTTACCGATGTTTCCGCCGGTAAGTACCGAGATGAACGCGGCAGGCGCATTTTCGAAGCCGTCGACGATCGTTTCCCGATACGTGATCTTTCCTGCGTGCAACCAGTCGGCGATTGCACGGCGCGCCTCATCGGCGCGGTCCTCGTAGTCATAGACGATGAAACCCTGCATCAGAACACGGGAGGTCATAATGAAATGTTGGGGGTCCATTCGGGGTACCCGCTCAGTCTTGTCGCTGCGGCTCGCGTTGCCAACAAGCGCAATTCGTCCGTGCCAAGCCATGTGCTGAAGAATAGCGTCAGCAATCTCGCCGCCGACGTTGTCAAAATGGGCGTCTATCTTGTTCGGGGCGGCCCGCCTGAGCGCAGCGAGCAGATCGGGGGAGGTGCGGTAGTTGATGCCGACGTCAAAGCCAAGTTCTTTGGTGATGTAGTCAATCTTCTCGTCCGTACTTGCGAGACCGATGACACGCGCGCCCCTAATCTTCGCGATCTGGCCAGCCAGTGAACCCACTGCGCCGGCAGCCGACGAGATAACGATCGTTTCGCCAGCCTTAACTTTGCAGATCTCGGTGAGCGCGAAATAGGCCGTTACGCCGGGAAAACCAAGGATACCGAGCGATGTGCTTATCGGTGCAACATCTGGATCAACCCGAGAAATTCCAGGCGCATATTCGGCGCGCTTTGTGCTGCCATCGGAGATGGCATACTCCTGCCAACCGAGCATGCCTTCGACAAATTCGCCGACTTTGTAGTCGGGGTTTCGCGATTGCACTACTTCGCCCACGAGGCGGCCCTTCAAGACATCGCCTTCCGCCAGCGTCTTGCCGTAGCCCGACACCGCGTCCATGCGATAGCGTTGAAGAGGGTCGGCCGACAAGTAGTGTGCGTGAACAAGCATCTCGCCATCCTGTGGCTCAGGGATAGGAACTTCGCGGATAGCAAAATCACTAAGCTTTGGAAGGCCGACGGGGCGATTGGCCATGACGACCTGGCGGTTCATGTTCGAAAGACGCGGCATCAGAAATCTTCCTTGAGACAGTTACAGCCGGTTAGCCAGCGCGGGTATGACGCCACTCTTGAAAGGTCGCCAATGCGCGGGCGCGTCCGGCTTCGTGGCCAATGATTGGCGAAGGGTAATCCTTGTCCAGGGTTATTCCTGCGTCGGCAAGCACCGGGGGAGGGGCCGCCCAGGGCCGGTGAATGTGTTTGTCGGGTAGCCCGTTCAGTTCGGGCAGCCAGCGGCGTAAATACGTGCCCCGAGGATCGAACTTCTCGCTCTGCAGTATCGGGTTGAAGACCCGGAAGTACGGTGCCGCGTCCGCGCCGCAACCCGCCACCCATTGCCAGTTGGCGACATTGTTGGCGAGGTCGGCATCGACCAGCGTGTCCCAGAACCACATTTCGCCCGCCTGCCATGGGATCATCAAGTGTTTAACAAGGAACGAGGCGACGACCATACGCACCCGGTTGTGCATCCAACCGGTGTGCCAAAGCTGTCGCATTCCGGCATCGACGAGCGGAAAACCGGTCATGCCGCGTTGCCAGGCGTGTAACAAGACCGGATCATCGCGCCAGGGAAAACTGGCGTATTCAGGACGGAATGGCGCCTCGGGCAGCGTCGGCCAGTGATGCAGGAGGTAATGCGCAAAGTCGCGCCAAACGAGTTGGCGTTCAAAGGCTGCCGCGGCGGTCGACGCCTGCGGTTCCCGCTTAGCGGCAAAGAGGATGCGGGCGCGGCATTGGCGCGGGCTGATCTCGCCGAAGTTTAGATGGGGCGACAGTGCCGAGGTCCCGCTGACGCCAGGCACATCACGCGCGGTGTCGTACCCGGTGAGTGCAGACCCGATAAACTGATCGAGGCACGCCTGAGCCCCGGTGGCGCCGGGTGTCCATGTCTCACGCAAGCCGCCCGCCCAGTCGGGCTTGCGCGGCAACAATTGCCAAGCGTTCAAGTCGTCGCTGCATGGGACCGGGTCGGGCGCCGGGATACGGGCCGGTGCGGGTAGTGGTTGCGACGTCGGTACGGTCCTGAGCACGGCGCGGTAGAACGGGGTGAAGACCTTGAAGGGCGTGTCTTGTTTTGTGCGAATCACTTCGGGGTCGCTGAGCAAGGTGCCGGCGAAGCGATGCACGGAGACCCGGTCGGACGAGAGCCGCCGGTGCAGGTCGTTTTCCTGGTTAGCGGCCCAGGGTTCGTGGCGCCGCGCAAGATAGACCGCCGTTGCACCGGACGTGCGGGCAATATCGACGACGATGTCTGCGGTTGTACCCCGGTGCAAGATCAGTTTACCGCCACACGCCCGCAGCGCGCGGTCAAGATCGGCCAAGCTGTGGTGGAGCCACCAACTGGATGCCCCGCCGAGTGCCCGCGAGTTACGGTCGTCCAGCACATACAAACAAATGACGGGTTGGCCGGTCGCAACTGCCGCGGACAGGGCCGGGTTGTCGTCGAGCCGAAGGTCAAGTCGAAACAGAGCAATGACGGGGCCGGACATGCGGTGCGCTCCGATTCGAATGACGGCGCCAGTGCGCAATCAGGGAGAACCCTACAAGCGGGACAGTCTTATGGACAAGACCTCCGCCGATGATCCACAGGGCTTGAGCTTGGATACGGCGACCGATCAAGTCTGCTTGCTTTCCTGCCCATGATCACGCGCCACCGCTGCACAAAAGATGAAGGATCAGTTTTGCATATAGAAACTGAAGTCCAGTCGCCAACTAGCCCAAGGATCCTGATTTTTTAATGCGCTCCCCCGAGTCTCATTGCCCACAACGAGATCCCTGATATCGGGTCTGGGGGTCGCACGGTCCTGGCCCAGGTAGGCAGGGTGTGGGTTAGGGGCAAGTCGATGCGCTCAAAGTCAAAGGCCCGCCGGATGCGGCGCAAAGACTGGAGTAAAACCGTGCCCGTATCTGGTCCCATACTCTGTACCGAGGCTCGTACATGTGCGGCGGCGGCTACCGCCGATGACTTATTTGGCGAATTGAATCATCAAGGGGTTGCGCGTGTTTCGCGCAACCCCTTGATCTTGAATTGGCTCCCCGGGCCGGACTCGAACCAGCGACAAAGCGGTTAACAGCCGCTCGCTCTACCAACTGAGCTACCGGGGATCGGTGCCGTGCTATAGCAAATGTGCCGCGGCTTCGCCAGTCCAAAGCATGTCTCGTCCCGGCGGCCTTCCGCGCACCCCGTCACTCACCCATAATCGCTGCAACCGCCAGAAACCGTATACACGGGAGAAGTCATGCCAACCGTCCTGATCACCGGCGCAAACCGAGGCCTTGGGCTCGAATTCGTCCAGCAATATGCCGCCGAGGGCTGGTCGATCATCGCCTTTTGCCGCGATCCCGTCAGCGCCGATGACCTCAACACCGAAGCGGCAAAAAGTGACGGCCGGATCACCGTCGATGCCTTGGACGTCATGGACTTTGCCGCCATCGATGCGGCAGCAGTGAAATACGCCGATCGCGCGGTCGACGTGCTGATTAACAACGCTGGCATCATCGGACCTGTGCGTGGCGACATCGCTAAGCAAAGTTTTGGCACCATGGATTACGACGCGTGGGACCGCGTGTTGCGTACGAACACCCAGGCGCCCTTCAAGGTCACCGAGGCGTTCTTCGACAACATTATGAGGGGCGATCAAAAGAAGGTCGGCATCATTTCCTCCACCGTCGGCTCCAACGTGGAAATGCAAGCGCCGATCTTTGCGTATTCATCCGCCAAGGCAGGGGCCACCAAAACCTTCACCACGCTCGCCTCGGTGCTGCGCGACAAGGGCGTCACTGTCATGGTATTTTGCCCGGGTCACGTGAAGACCGATATGGGCGGGGAGGGCGCCGGGGTGGAGCGCGCCGACTCCATTGCTGGGATGCGCAAACTGATCGAGGGATGGAGCCTTGAAGACTCCGGACAGTTCAAACGCTTCAACGGCGAAACCGTGGCGTTCTAGTCATGCCCAAGATGGCGATCATCGATGACTACGCCGGCAACGTCTTGGACTACGCCGACTGGGCGCAGCTGCCGGCCGACTGCCCTGTCACCGTCTACGGCGCCCACGCGGACAATGCCGATGCCTTGGTCGCGCGCTTAGTGCCCTATGAGATTGTTTGTTGCATGCGCGAGCGCACGCAGTTTGATCGCGCCGTGTTGGAACGCTTGCCCAATCTCAAGCTGCTGTGTTCAACCGCGTCCTACAACGCGGCCATCGACGTCCAGGCCGCGCAAGACCTGGGCATCAAAGTTTGCGGCACCGGCGCGCCAGACCCGGGCCTTGCCACGGCCGAGGTTACCTGGGC
>JAPKDI010000229.1 GCA_026421105.1 Alphaproteobacteria bacterium
ACTGCCCGCGTGGTATTCCGCCCGCTCAAACGTGGTTTGCTGGTTCTCGACAGAATTTACGTTGACGTAAAATAGCGTGCGGCTACGCGGAGAGATATTGGCGGCGGATCCGTGGACAAGATTGCAATGCATGAAAAGGACGTCACCGGCGCGCCCTGATGAGGCGGCAATCCCTCGACTGTCCACCATATGGCTCAATTTTCGTGTACTGAGTTTCATCAAGATATTGCCTGCGGCATCTTTGATCGGTTCGAAATCGTCGATCAGGCCTTCGTCCTGCGATCCGGGAATGTACAGAAGAGGTCCATTCGTAGCGTCCATGTCGTCTAGGAGCACCGCAATCATCATCGCGCGCGGATTTGGAAGGCCATCGACCTTGTGCCAGGTTGAATAATCCTGATGCCAGTCGAAGCCGCCGGTCCCGTGGCCCGCGTTGTAATTCAGTCGTGACTGGTGCACGTAAACCCCCGAACCGATGAGTTGTGTTGCTGGCCCAATAAGGCGGGGGTGTCGGCAAAGACGGTCGAACGTTGGCTCATAGGTATGAGCGCCATGGACCATACGCGCAACAGCACCGTCGGCCTCCGGCGTGATATTGGGCCGATCCTGTCTGGCAATCTGATCTGCGGCGTCGCGCAGAATGACAACCTCGGTTTGCGTAAAAACACCTTCCAAAAGAAGGGCGCCGGTGTTTTCGTATTGTTGGACTTGATCGTTTCCCAGCATCCGCGTTAGTTCTCCCTAAGTAATCAGTGGTGCGCCCGGCAGGATTCGAACCTGCGGCCCCAGGATTAGGAATCCTGTGCTCTATCCGACTGAGCTACGGGCGCCACGCTTCGTTCTAGGATGGCGGCCCTGTGGGCGTCAACGTGGTTAGCGTAAGATGCTCGACGCAAATGGGTGAAGGATTGGATGTGCTGTGCCGTTGTCGTGACCAGAATGCCAAGGGCTGTAAGGGTGTGGCCGGGCGTTTGGTCCTATTCGTGAGTGTCGCGGCGCTAATCGCCAGTGGCTGTACGACAAATCTAGCGACCGGTGAATCGGCATTCACATTGTTCATGTCGCCCGCGGACGAAGTGCGCGTGGGGGCGCAAGAGCATCCCAAGATATTGGCGCGTTTTGGCGGCGCCTATAAGGATCTGCGTGTCGGCGGTTATGTCGCAGAGATTGGCGGGCGGCTAGCGGCAAATTCCGAAATGTCTCGGTTTCCGTTCACCTTCACCGTTTTGAATTCGCCAGAGGTCAACGCTTTCGCGCTACCGGGCGGCTATGTCTACGTCACCCGTGGGCTTCTTGCGCTGGCCAACAGCGAAGCGGAGCTCGCGGCAGTGCTCGGACATGAGATTGGTCACGTCGTGGCCCGCCACACTGCGCAGCGCTACAGCCAGGCGGTTGCGGCTGGCGTGGGCGCGGCTTTGTTGGGTGCCGTTGTCGGCGGGGGTATTCAGCAACTCGCCCAGCTAGGTAGCGAACTGTACCTTGCAGGGTTTTCACGCGAACAAGAGTTTGAAGCTGATCAGCTCGGGGTCCGTTACCTGAAGAATGCCGGCTATGAGTCGTATGCCATGGGCGGGTTCTTGAAAAACCTGATTCGGAACAAATCCCTTCAAGAACAGATTCTGGATGACGACTTGCCCGACGCAGATTTTTTTTCCACCCATCCCAATACGCCTGATCGGGTTGCGCGCGCAGCGGCTGCCGGGGCCGGGGGCGTGGTTGGAAGAGATGCTTTGTTGAAAAATGTCGCCGGATTGGTCTTCGGTGATGATCCATCGCAAGGCCTGATCCGCGGACGGCGGTTCTCGCACCCTGATCTTGGACTGACATTTGAAGCGCCACCCGGCTTCCGGCTCACCAACACTCAGCAGGCGGTCTATGCTCGTAAGAGGAATGCTGCAATTGTTCGGTTCGACGCCGCCCGTCGCGACGAGGCGCACCCTGATCCTCGGGTCTATCTGACCGAGATTTGGGCGCCAAGCATAGCCTTATCGACTGTGGAGCGGATTAGCATCGGTGGACTACCGGCCGCCACAGCGTCGGCACGTGTTTCGGGCAGTCTCGATGACTACCGGGGGCCGCTGGATGCACGGTTTGTCGCCGTCCAGTTTCCCGGCAACAAATTGTTCCGGCTGTTGTTCCTGTCGGTGCCAACCCAAACGTCAGGTTTGGAAACGGACTTCCGGCGAACGACATTTTCCCTCCGAACTCTCTCAAGAACGGAGATTTCCCAGCTTGTCCCTCTAACAGTTGAAGTGCTCGACGTTCGGCCGGGTTCGACGTCGGAGTCGTTGGCTGCAGGACTACCGTTCTCCAGTCTCAGGCTAGAGCGGTTCCAGGTGTTGAATGGGTTCAACCCGGGTGATCAACCGGTACCCGGTGAGAAGGTAAAGATCATCGCCGAGTGATAGACCGCTAGACTTCAATCCACTCCGTTGCCGCGCCATCTGGCAAGAAACAGGCCGCTGCAAGGCGACCGCCGAAGCCGCAGCCCGCGTCGACGCTGGCTGTCCATTGGTTCATCGCGAGACCTTCGTGCCGTCGGTCATAGCCGCGGACGATCATCTTAACGTCGCCGTAGGCGCTATCAATCGCACTGAAATACCCAGAGCCCCACCACAGCGTATCCCCTTGCTGTGAGAGAGGGCGGTGTGGGTCAAGGCCGGCGTGTACAAACAAAAGCTTACCGTTCTCGGTGAAGGCCGCCCGTTTCGCGCTGTTCAATAGCTCGTCGTGGCCCACGCGCCGCTGGGTGCTCGTACGCAGCGCGTTGGTCCACCGGGTAATGGCAATCGCACCTTCTCCCATAAAGGACCGGGCCTCATCGATTCGACCGCCATAAGCGGTCAGCGTTGCCGCGACGCCTTGCTGAATCATCCACTCGAACACCTCGCGGGGGTTGGGCGCGAACTGGATTTGCAGCAGTTTTGTCCACATTTCTTCTTGTGCACCGCGGAGGTAGGCGAAGTCGCCGGATTCCATACCCGGCATGAACATCGCCCGCCGGAAGCGGAGAACTTCGTCGAGCGTCTCCACAATCTGAGTGCCGTATCCGATGAGGTTGCCGAGGTAGACGAAGCGGTCTCCGCGCGTGGCGCGCGCGCCGATCTCTCGGTGAAGGTCTTTGAGTCTAGTGGCATCACCGTGAACCGCCCCGATCGCCCATATCCGGCGCACAGCAGTCAGCTTGGCGTAAGCGTCGCTGTCTTCGTCGATCATCCTTCCGACGCCA
>JAPKDI010000230.1 GCA_026421105.1 Alphaproteobacteria bacterium
CTGGAGTGCTTCAAATTACCCGCGAGACCTGATCAAGCTGCGCACGCTGAAGAAGGCAGGTCGGTACCTCGTGATGCGGTCATCCGTTCGGTGCATGCCAAACCGCTCTGTCTTAGAGAAGATGGTTCAATCTGACCCGCGGGACCTCAATGCACGGTTTCTTCAGTCGGCAAGAGACGTATTTCACAAAAAATATCGCGCAGCGTGTAGAAGTAGAAGAGGCTTAGGCCAGTCGACCTGCGCCACCTGCCGCAGAACCACTACCGAAAAAGAAAAGCAGTGGCGGCGGCCACTAGGAGACTGATTTGGCGACCAATGCGAAGACAACCGTAGGGCTGCTGGCTCTATGTCAGGCCTTCTTTACCTCGTCTAGCTCGATCATGGCCCTCACCACGGGGCTGGTCGGCTTTCAGTTTCTGGGCGAGGACACAACTTTGGCCACGGTCCCAGTATCGGCCATGGTGATCGGTACCGCTATTGCCACAGTCCCGGCGTCGATGGTGATGAAGCGCGTCGGCCGACGGTTAGGTTTCACGATCGGGGCGCTTATTGGCGTCCTCGGTGCGTCGATCGCGGCGCTCTCGGTGTGGCAGCTCAGTTTTTGGGGCTTCAGCTTTGGCATTCTCTTGATGGGCATGTACAACGGATTCTCCCACTACTACAGGTTCGCAGCCGCCGACGTGTCATCAGCAAAGTATCGCAGCCGGGCGATATCTCTGGTCCTGTTCGGTGGCGTGGTTGCGGCCTTCGTCGGACCGGAGATCGCGTTACGAACGGCTGATCTTGTGCCCGGCGCACAGTTTCTTGGAACCTACCTTGCGGTTATCGCTCTGGTGACGGTGTCGATCATTCTCATCCAGTTCATCCGCATTCCGGTCCCAACTCTTGAAGAGCGAAATGAAACCGGCAGACCGATGTCGGTGATCATGCGGCAGCCAAAGTTTATCGTGGCGGTGCTGTCCAGCATGATCGGGTTTGCCGTCATGGTGTTGTTGATGACAGCAACACCAATAGCGATGGTGGAGCAGTTTAATCACGCCCTACGTGACGCAACGACGGTGATCCAATGGCATGCCTTGGCAATGTTCGCGCCGTCGTTTGTAACCGGTATGTTGATCGCGCGGTTCGGGGTACTCAATATCATCGCGGTTGGTGTGGTCTTTATGATTGGCGCGGTCATCTTTGCGGTGACCGGCGTCGCCTTCCTGAACTTCTGGGCCGCGCTGTTCCTGTTGGGGCTGGGCTGGAACTTCATGTTCGTAGGTGGGTCCAGTCTTCTCACCGAGACTTATGAGCCATCCGAGAGAGCCAAGGCACAAGGGTTCCACGACTTCATGGTCTTCGGACTCGTGGCGCTCTCCTCGCTCTCCTCTGGCGCCTTGCTGCAGTTACTGAGCTGGCGCGCCGTGAGCTACGGCGCCGTGCCATTCTTGGTTGTGGTGACCGTGGCACTCGCATGGCTGATGCTGCGCCGCCCGGAACCCGCCCAGGCCTAGGCCCCCTCGACTACCGAGACAAAACAAATGGGCCTTCGGCCCACCAACGCAGTTTGTTGCGTTGCAACCCTAGTTCTGGCATGTTCCGCGCGATTTTCCGCCGGAGCGTTCCGATGCGCACTACCCGGCCATTTCAATTTCTGCGAGTTCGAAGAGGGTTAGACCGATGACAGACTGGTTATGGTTCGCGATCATTTCGGGCGTCGTCGCCCTTCTTTATGGCGTCTACGCAAGCCGATCAGTTCTCTCGAAAAGCCCAGGGAATGAGCGCATGCAAGAGATTGCCCGCGCCATTCAAGAGGGGGCGAGCGCGTATCTGAACCGCCAATACCGCACCATTGCCATCGTTGGCGTTGTGATCGCTGTCATCCTCCTCTTCCTGCTTGGCTGGAAAGAGTCGTTGGGCTTCTTGATTGGGGCCATTCTATCCGGCGCGACCGGCTATATCGGGATGCACGTCTCGGTCCGGGCCAACGTCCGTACCGCCGAAGCGGCCCGCATCGGGCTTGCAGAGGGTCTCGCTGTTTCATTCCGCTCAGGTGCTGTCACCGGCATGCTTGTGGTGGGCCTCGCGCTGATTTCGGTGGCTGGCTACTACGCGTTCTTGTTGGCGATCGGTGCGCACGGCCGTGAGATCATTGATCCGCTCGTCGCGCTCGGTTTCGGCGGCTCACTGATTTCGATTTTCGCTCGTCTTGGCGGCGGAATTTTCACTAAGGGTGCTGACGTCGGAGCCGACCTTGTCGGTAAGGTCGAAGCGGGCATTCCCGAGGATGATCCCCGTAATCCCGCCGTCATCGCCGACAATGTTGGCGACAACGTGGGCGATTGCGCCGGTATGGCCGCCGATCTGTTCGAGACCTATGCCGTGACGATGGTCGCGACAATGGTCTTGGGGTCGATCCTGTTCGCGGCCAACTCAGCATTTTTGGTGTATCCCCTGGCGATCGGCGGCATCTGCATCTTCGCCTCGATCATCGGCATGTTCTTTGTTCGTTTGGGCAAGAACAACAACATCATGGGCGCGCTGTATCGTGGCTTCATCGTCTCGGCCATTCTCGCGGCGGTCGGTCTGTGGTTTGTGACCGACATGGTTCTCGGTTCAGGAACCGAGTTCACGACCTCGACGGTCACGTTTAGTGGCCGTTCGCTGTTCTATTGCGGCCTGATCGGGCTGGTCATCACAGGCCTTTTGGTTTGGGTGACGGAGTACTACACGGGCACGAACTACCGACCGGTCCGGAGTATTGCCCAGTCTTCGACGACAGGTCACGGCACGAACGTGATTCAGGGCCTGGCGATCTCGATGGAGGCGACGGCGGTGCCGGCGCTAATCATCGTGGCGGGCATCATCTCCACCTTCATGCTAGCGGGTATCTTTGGTATCGCGATCGCGGTCACGACGATGCTGGCACTCGCCGGTGTGGTTGTCGCGCTCGACGCATACGGCCCGGTCACGGATAACGCCGGCGGCATTGCCGAAATGGCCGACCTTGACGAGGAGGTGCGTAAGACCACCGACGCGTTGGATGCCGTGGGCAACACCACCAAGGCTGTCACCAAGGGTTATGCCATTGGTTCGGCCGGTCTGGCCGCACTGGTCTTGTTTGGTGCCTACACAGAAGATTTGCGGCTGTTCTTTCCGGATGTCGCCGTCGATTTCTCGTTGAGCAACCCGTACGTCGTGATTGGCTTGTTCATGGGTGGTCTGCTGCCCTATCTCTTTGG
>JAPKDI010000231.1 GCA_026421105.1 Alphaproteobacteria bacterium
ATTTTTATATCTGGGTGATGCGTCGGTTGGGCCTAGACACATCAGACGTAGGGTATTTCCTATACTGTGACGGGGATCGTTTTACTGAACAAACATTTCTGTGTGAGAGACATGCCACCATGCAATTCAAGGTTACGCTATTGGCTTACAAAAGCGATCTGTCATGGATCGAGCCGACGTTAAAGAAAATTAAGAAGTTGCTGGATGCGAAGGAATGTCCTGCCCACGCCGAACAATGTGAATACGGGGTATTCTTAGCGGCGTGCGGAAAGGTGAGCACGCATCAGGTGGGTTGAAGACCATCATAGCGTGCGCGGATGGTCGGTCTAAACTCGATTCAAACCACGGTGTGCGAAGGGGGTACGGGACCGCAAGCTGTTCAGCTGGTCGCCCTTCGGGAAACCGTTACGATCGACGGTGACCTAGACTTTTCCTTCGTTAAGAAGAACTACCATCCGACGACTAACGGCGATGATCCGCCAACCAACGGAGACATCGTTGCGTTGATATGACCGAATAGCGACGCGGCGAGGGCTGATGGGCTAACATCTTTGGGCAACAGGGAGACACGCGATGACCAGCGCCAAAGAACAATATCCCAACCTTTTTTCGCCCTTTGACCTGGGGCCGACACGGCTGCGGAACCGTACGGTGATCCCCGGCCATAGTATGGCCCTGTCGCACTTTGAGCCCGGTATCTCGGACCGGTACCGCGCCTACTTGGTCACACGCGCAAAAGGTGGCGCAGCGTTGGTCGGAATAGAATCCGCGCCGATGCACGAGACCACTCAAAATGCGTTCTCGTCGGCGACCGTGATCACTGACGAAGCTACGCCATCGCTGGCGAAGACGGCGGAAGAAGTGCACGACGCCGGAGCAGCGTTGTCTATTATTCTATGGCACGGCGGGCACAACATCCCCCATCGTGGCGGTGCACCCTTTGCAGTGGCCCCCTCGCCTATTCCATCATTCCGGGTGCGCGAGACGCCGAAGGTTCTGACCGTCAAAGAGATCGGTGAGATCGTCCGAGGCTACGGTGAGGCAGCGAGACGCTGCCACGAGGCTGATGTAGACGTAATTGAGGTGCAGACCGCGACCGACTACCTGCTGGGCAACTTCATGTCGCACCGCATAAACTGGCGCGATGACGAATATGGCGGCAGCCTCGAGAACCGTATGCGCATCGTAGTCCAGGCACTTGAGGCCGTGCGTGAGGCTGTTGGCGACAATATCACAGTGGGGGTGCGCACCTCTGTGGCGCACGAGATTCCAACCGACCCGGACGACTTCGGTATCGAAGATTCAGTTTCGTGTATGCAGTATTTGGCCCAACGCGGGCTGATTGACTACGTGAGTTTGTTGACGGGCTCGCACTGGGCCATGGGCGCGACGATTCCGCCGATGACAAAACCGCGTCCGCAGATTGCCAATGAGGCAGCGGTGTTCAAGAAGGCACTTGATGTCCCGATCATCGTCGCGGGGCGTATCCGCACGGCATCCGAGGCCGAGGCCATCCTTGGGAATGGGCAGGCCGATTTAATTGCCATGGCACGAACCTGGATTGCCGAACCGGATTGGATTCGGAAACTCGAAGAGGACCGTGAAGATCAAATTCGCCCATGCATGAGTTGCAGCCAAGGCTGTCTTGGTTTCGTCACCCGGGGCTTGCCCGGAACGTGCATCATCAATCCGGTGGCGGGGCGTGAGACCGAGATTGATCCGATTGAACCATCGGCTGCACCCAGACATATCGCCATCGTCGGCGGCGGACCAGCAGGCATGGAGGCGGCACGCGTTGCCGCGTTGCGCGGGCACCGTGTTGATCTCTACGAAGCGTCGCCGCGACTTGGCGGGCAAATGAGGTTGGCGGCAGAGGCACCGCACCGCGGCGAAATGTTGCCTGCGATCGGCTGGTGGGAAAATGAACTGCGACGCCTGCAAGTGCGCATCCACTTGGACGAAAGCATCGATACCGCGAACCCGCCGAAGGCCGACGAACTGATTTGGGCCACGGGCGGTGCCGCCGGGCCTACACAGGTTTGGCGTATCCGCCCTCACCTGCGCGATGGCATCCCTGGCACGGACGGCTTGCCCCATGGTCGCGCGATCATGGCGGGCACCGTGACGGTGTCCGGCAAGGTCTTGGTGATTGATGAAGAGGGGGGTTGGCCGGCAATCTCGTTGTGCGAGACGTTGGCGGCATCGGCTGATGTGACGAGCATCGAGGTGGCTACCTCCGAAGCGAGCTTGGGTGGCGCGGAACTTGATCTCTATTTTGAAACACTTGATGTGGCGGTGCGGGTGCGCTCGGCAGGCATCACGGTTCACGCGAGTGCATTAGTCGACTCAGTTGCGGATGGCGTCGCATCCCTGAGCGGTGGCGGCACGTTGGGTCCTTTTGACTCTATCGTGATGGCCACGGGCACGACAGCGCGCGCGATACCGGACGATGCGCTGGCCATTGGTGATTGCGTTGCGCCGCGCTCGATCTGGGCGGCGACGCGCGATGCCACGGTGTTAGCACGGCGGCTTTAAGTACCTTACTTCTAGTTAATAACGGCGCTTCGGGCGCCGCGCTAAATGGCTCGGGGCCCCCGGTGTTGGCGGCGAAACTTATGAGGCTGATGTACTCAATGACGGTGCGGCGACACCTTGACCTCCACAATGAGCGTCAACTAGGCCGCTGGGTCCGGCATTTTTATCAGCAGCGACACGGTCAAGCTGACAACGGCAAAGCACGCGATGCACCAATAGGGCAGCGTGGGCATAACCTGGTAGAGGCCGCCGCCGATCAGCGGACCTATGGTGAAGCCAAGGCCTTGCACCGTACCGTTAAGGCCGAGCACCGCGCCTTGCTCGCCGGGTTCTGCAGACAAGGTTAGAGCCGCGGTATAGGCCGGGTTCATCATGCCGAATGACGCACCCAACAGACCGACCCCAACCACGATCAAGATATAGCTATCAGTCGTGGTGAGCACCGACCCACCCACAAGCCCGCATAGCGAGCCCACGACCAAGAGGCGTTTAAGCGGCCACTTGAGCCACTGAATGAGGCCAGCTTGCATCGAGACCGCGAGGATCGAGGAAATCATCAGGGCAATGCCGACAAAAGTGGCAGTGTCGGCAGCATTGAGGTTTTGGGTATCCTGAACGCGAAACCCGGTGGCCTGTTGCATCGCGGCCAG
>JAPKDI010000232.1 GCA_026421105.1 Alphaproteobacteria bacterium
GGATTGTGCGTCGCGGATGCTGTGGGTCTTGTGCAGCGCCAATTGGACCTATGTACCCGTTGACCGAATTGGCGGCGCTGGCTATCGGTAGCTGCGCGGCGACACAGTTTGGCGGGTTAGACCTCTTCCTAGCGTGTTTGCTGGGGTGGACGCTCCTAGCGCTCGCGGTTATTGACCTACGCACTATGCTGCTGCCAGATATTTTAACCGTGCCAGTGCTCGTCCTTGGTCTTTTTGTCGCCGCCGCCGACGGCCGGTTGGAGGAATCTCTAATCGGTGCAGCGCTGGGGTTTGCCGTTTTTGCGCTCATCGCCACGGTGTATCGCCGCTGGCGTGGCCGCGATGGTCTTGGTTTGGGTGACGCGAAACTTCTCGGTGCGGCCGGGGCATGGGTTGGCTGGGCGGGTTTGCCGAGTATTGTCCTCATCGCGAGCGTTGCCGCTCTCGTGGTCGCTATGCCGATGGTGATCCGGGTGGCTGGTCGTCGGGTCCAGCGCGAAATCGCGTTCGGGCCTTACCTCGCGGGCGCTACTTGGATCACGGTTCTCTATGGACCACTGATCGTCGCATGAACCAGAAACTCACACGCGTTCTACTGGACCGCGGTTCGCTAAATGAGCGCGACCTTGCCCGTGCCGAATTAGTCGTTGCCGGGAGCGGCGAGCCGTTGCATCGGATCCTGTGCCGTCTCGGCCTTGTGGCCGAAGAAGAGATGGCGCGTGGTTTGGCCGAATGCCTCTCACTAGAGGTGGCAAGGCTTAAGGACTATCCCGAGACCGCTCTCTTTGCGGATCGGCTAGGCGCGGATTTTCTCCGGACCTATCGGGTTCTGCCATTGCGCGACAGCGGCACCGTCGTAGCCGTTGCGATGGCGGATCCGCTTGACGGTGAGACGCGGCGCGCCCTCGAACTACAACTCGGCACGGCGGTGCAGATCTTCGTTGCCGTACCGGGTGAGCTGGACCGTCACCTGGAGTCTCTGTATGGCGCGGCTTTGCCGGACGCAGCGCCTGCCGCCGTTCGTTCTGGCGATCTGGAGCGGCTTCGTGAGATGGCAAGCGACACGCCTGTCATCAGGCGGGTGAACCTGCTGCTGGAGCGTGCGGTTGCAGCGCGCGCATCGGACATTCATTTGGAGCCCCAAGAAGACGGGTTGCGCCTGCGTCATCGGATCGATGGAGAGTTGCGCGATGTAGCGTTGCTGTCGGCCGATGATCACGCGGCACTCGTAAGCCGCGTGAAGATTCTGGCGGGCCTCGACATTGTTGAACGGCGCCTACCACAAGACGGTCGTGCTCGGGTTAACGTCGAGGGGCGGGCGGTTGACGTCCGCATTTCCTGTTTGCCGACCATGCACGGCGAGAGCATCGTCCTGCGTCTACTAGACAAAGCCAATGCGCCGTTGACGCTGCCCCAACTTGGCTTTGATGAGAGGATCGCGGCGCGGCTGACGGATGTGCTGGCTGCGAACAAGGGAATTTTTCTGGTGACCGGCCCGACAGGTAGCGGCAAAACTACGACGCTCTACGCGCTCCTTCAATTGCTCAACGACCCCGCGCGCAAACTCATCACGATTGAAGATCCGGTTGAGTACGCGCTCCCCGGTGTACATCAGATGCAGGTGCGACCCCGTATAGGGCTTGAGTTTGCCAACGTCCTGAGGTCGGTCCTTCGGCACGACCCTGATGTCATCATGGTAGGGGAGATTAGGGACCTGGATACCGCAGCGATGGCGATCCAGGCCGCGCTCACTGGGCACCTTGTTCTTTCGACACTCCACACCAACGATGCCGCAAGCGTCGTTGCACGTTTGGTGGACATGGGCGTGGAGCCGTACCTCATGGCGTCAGCTGTCTGTGGCATTATGGCGCAGCGCTTGGTTCGGACACTCTGCGTTAAGTGCCGGGTGCCGGACAATGAAGGCGTTGATGCGCTCCGCGCACTTAATCCAGACCTCACGGACCAATTCGGGTCGGCAACAATTTATCGTCCCGACGGGTGCGATGTTTGCGGCGAAACTGGGTTTTCGGGGCGTGAGGCAATTGCAGAACTTATTGTCGTAAACGATGCAATCCGCACAGCGATTCTTGCCGGTGCTGATGCGCGTGAGATTGCTGATTTGGCGCAAGGTATTGGAGGCGGCGCGATGCGGCGAGATGGCTTTAAGAAAGTTGTTGCGGGACGGACGTCGATTGACGAAGTGCTGCGCGCGGTGGGTACGCCCTAATGCCCCGTTTTCGATATCGCGCGGTGGGCAACGACGGGGCAGTCAGCGAGGACGTGATTGACGCGCCAGATCGTGAGGCCGCCATCTCCCAGCTTCGGCGTACAGAACGCCTTCCGGTGGAGGTGGTGCCGGATGACGAGGCGCCGCATGTTGCTGGTTTGCCGTCGCGTGCGCGCCGGAAGGTCCGGCCCTCATCGCGTGAGGCGCATGTGCGCTTTACCCGAGAATTGGCGACGATGATTGCAGCCGATGTTTCGGTTGATCGCGCTTTAGAGGTGTTGGCGCAGTCCGCGGGCAACAATGCCCTCGCAGACGTCGCCGGCACGATGCGGGCACGCGTCCGTGAGGGTCAAAGCCTAGCTCAGGCGGCTGCGGCGCACCCGAATGTGTTTTCGCCCTTCTATTGCGCGACCTTGCGCGCTGGAGAGGCGGGCGGACGGCTGGCGGAGGCACTGGCCTCGCTCGCCCGTTACCAGGAACGTATGGCGCACTTGGTCAATGCGGTTCAGTCGGCGTTGATTTATCCCACGCTTCTTGCTCTGGCTGCGTTGGTTTCCTTGGTCGTTCTGCTGGTCTATGTCGTGCCGCAGTTCGATCAGTTGTTTCGCGAGGCCGCTGCCACAATGCCTTGGGGGACACGCGCGGTTGTTGGCGTCTCACGGATTACGGTTGATTACGGCTGGCTCATTTTGTTGGTCGGTCTCGGCCTTTGGCTCTATCTGCGCATGAACTGGCGCCGATTTGGCATTAGGTCATGGCTCGATCGGAAGGTATTGGGCTTGCCGGTTGTGGGGGACGTGGTTCGTCGCCTTGAGACCGAACGGTTTGCCCACGCGCTTGGAGCTCTCCTGCAGAATGGTGTCCTATTACCCGACGCCCTCGCACTTACCGCGGACTCGGCTCGGAGTGCCGTATTTGCGGAGACCGTTCGTCGCAGCACCGACGC
>JAPKDI010000233.1 GCA_026421105.1 Alphaproteobacteria bacterium
CATAGGCGAGGACACGGGCGGACTCAGCCGGTGTCACGAGGTCGCGGATCACGGCGCGGCCCAAAACCTGGCCGAATGCTGCACCCAATGCCTGGATAAAGCGCCCCACCACCAACGTCTCGATTGAGCCTGCGGACATGCAGATCGCGCTGCCGACAATGTAGAGCGCGATGCCAATCAGAATCGCTGGTTTGCGGCCATAGCGATCGGCGATCGGCCCGTAGAACAACTGGCTCAGCGCAAACCCCAACAGGTACACGCTTAGCGTCAGTTGTACTGCGGGCACCGTTGTGTCGAGTGCCTGCGCCAATGTTGGCAGCGACGGGATGTACATATCCGTCGACAACGGCCCAAACGCGAACAGCCCGCCTGCAAACAGGATAAATGTTAGAGAACCGGGTTTTGTGAACATGGTGCCTTAGCGGCGAAGGGCGGCGCGGCTGGCCACGTTAGGCCCCGCGGTAAAGGTACGCAAACCGCGCGGCTAGCCGAAGCGGTGGAGCGATGCGCCGTACCGTTTAAGCCAATATTTTGCCTGTTCGTTTCCCGGACATAAGCGATCCACCAGGCGCCAGAACCGGTTCGAGTGATTGAGCTCGACCAGGTGGGCCACTTCATGTGCCACGACATAGGCCAGCACGTTTTCCGGCGCCATCATCAGACGCCAGGAAAACGACAACCGGGCATCTTCCGAACAACTCCCCCAACGGCTGCGCGTGTCGCGGATCTGAACTTTGAGAATACGTTTACCCAACGTCGCCGCGGCAGCGCCCGCGCGCGTGGTAATCTCTTTGCGCGCCTCTTTCTTTAGCCAATCGGTCACCCGGCGTGACACATGGGGTGCTTCGCCTGCGACGTTGATCGTGCGCTGTGCGGCCTCGACCCAAACCGTGCCTCGCTCGTCGGGTCGGTGCATGATCACGTGGTCCTCGCCCAAAATGGGGATAATGGCGCCATCTTCGAACGGCACTCGCGGCGGCAGGTCGCGCAACTGACGCAATATCCAATGGGTCTTCTCGCGCACGAACGCGAGGCCTTCGGCCTTAGCGACAAAGCGCGGCAGCACCAACTCGACCCCGCCGGTGCGCTCGTCCACACGGACGCTGATATTGCGTGCCCGTTTATTGACCTGAACGTCGAGCGGCACTTCCTGTCCGCAGAGCTCGACGGTGTTGGTTTGCATCGAGGAGCGTGTCACCTTGGCCATGTCGCGATGTGGTGTTCCAGGTCGGGGGCGTCAGCTTCGGCGATGGTCCGACCGCGCACTGATTGCCCCGCAAGGTGCACGGTCTTACGGCTTCCTGACACAAGGTAATGCCACGCCGGGAGCGGACGCTCTTCGGCAATCAGGCGGTAGGCGCACGTCGACGGCATCCACCCCAACCCGACGACATTGCTGGCCGACAGCACCACGCAATCGGGCACAAAACGCTGGCGCTCTTCATAGCGTTTGCAGCTGCAGGTCTCGTCATCTAATAGCTTACAGGCTACGTTGGTGTACTCCACCACGTTGGTGTCGACGTCTTGCAATTTTAACAAACAGCACTTGCCACAGCCGTCACACAACGACTCCCATTCCGCGGGGGTCATGTCGGCCAAAGTCTTGCGCTCCCAAAAGGGGCGGTCATCCGGCGCCGCGTCGCGGCGAGGGTTAGGCGGTGGCAAGAACTGCCTCGTGGACCTGCGGCAGGATTTCGTTGCGCCAGCGCCGTCCATTGAAAATGCCGTAGTGACCGGTCGCCTTTTGATGATGATGGCGCTTCAACGCGTCTGGCAGATTTCGACACAGATCGTGCGCGGCGCGAGTTTGGCCAACGCCCGAGATATCGTCGAGCTCACCTTCCACGGTCAGCAGGCCAATATCAGTGATGGCGCCTGGATCAACCGCTCTGCCGCGCCACGTAAACGTGCCGTTGGGTAGCGCATGGTCCTGGAACACGGTCTTCACGGTCTGCAAATAGTATTCGGCCGACAAGTCCATCACCGAGAGGTACTCGTCATAGAACTTCTGGTGCGCGGCAACGCCATCGCCATCGCCCTCGACGAGATTCTCGTAGAGCTTCATATGCGCGGTCATGTGGCGCTCAAGGTTCATCGTCATGAACCCGGTCAGTTGCAAAAAGCCTGGATAAACCCGCCGCAAAAACCCGGGGTAGTTCACCGGTACGCTGGTGACCACGTTGCGTTCGAACCAGCCCAACGTTTGGCTTTGCGCGAGGTTATTGGGCGCCGTCGGGTTCACCCGGGTATCAATCGGGCCGCCCATCAAGACCATCGATGTTGGTCGCGCCGAGTCACCATCCTCGGCCATCAGGGCTGCCGCCGCCAATACCGGCACTGCGGGTTGGCACACTGCCATGACGTGGGTGCCGCGCCCGAGGTGGCGCAAAAACGTCATCACGTACTCAATGTAGGTATCAAGGTCGAACCGGCCGCGGGCCACGGGGACGTCGCGCGCATCGGTCCAGTCCGTGATGTAAACGTCATGTTCCGGCAACAGCGCTTCGACAGTCCCGCGCAGCAACGTTGCGAAGTGCCCCGACAGCGGCGCCACAACCAAGATACGTGGTAGCGCCTCACACCCGGCGCGCTCAAAATGCAGCAAGTTGCAAAACGGTTCGTCCAGCACAGAGACTTCACGGATCGGTTCGGGACCCGCGTCGGTCTCAACCGTCTTTAGATGGAATTCAGGTTTGCTCCGCCGCCGCGTCGTGTAATCGATCAACTCGCACGCGGCCGCCGTGCGACGGCCGAAATCGGTATGGGTAAGCGGGTTGAGCGGACTGCGCATGATCATTTGCCCGGCCTGCATAGCCGTGCGGACCGACGCCGTTGCCGCCTGCTGAAACTCGTGAATTGAATAAAGCACTAAGAACCCGACCGTTACAGCGCCATCCGTGAAGATGACGGTAAGTGGTTGACTCTAACTGAAAATTCCCTCTCTGGGAACCGTCCTATAGGGCGTCGGTCAGCAGCCGCGCCATCACCTCAGGAGACGTGCCGGTTCGAATATGGGTGATGTATTGCCCATCCTCATCCATCAAAAAGATAAGCGACGAGTGATCCATCAGATAGTCGCTGGTCTCACCGGTATCCCGCGCCCGGGCGTAAAAAACACCGAAGGCAT
>JAPKDI010000234.1 GCA_026421105.1 Alphaproteobacteria bacterium
GTCTTCTCGTCGGTCACGCGCACTACGCTGCCCGCGTCGCCCCGCGGTGAACAGTCCAGGCCGTCGGGACCGTTTGTCGCGAGGGTGACAAACGGCGAAGCGTCGATCATCGTTTTGTAGGCTGGCACGATTCGGTCGGTTTCCTTAACCAGTGAAGCCTCACCTGGCGTGCCGTAGAGGGCTTCGAGATCGGCAAGCGTAGTGATGGTCGACATGACGCGGCTCCGTCTGCGAGAGTTGTAGAGCACTCAAGAAGCGGCAGGAGCGCAGCCACAAGCGCCGCCACGAGATTACTCTGGAAGGAAAAACTATGGCGCTGACCGCACCTGTTTCCCGCACGACGGTGTTCACCCGCGATGCCGAGCGGTCGCTGGGTTTCTACTGCGATCTCTTGGGTATGGAGGTCTGGATCGACAATGTTATTCCGAACCCGGGTGCGTCGGATATTCTGGGCCAACCCTGCCAGTCAATGCGGATCATCGTGCTTCGCGCGGCTGACACGGCGATTGGCAATATCGGGCTGGCCGAAGTCCACGGGGCCAACCCGCCGTTGGATAACCCGCCGCCTGCGACGAAGGTACGGTTTGGCGAGCCCTGCTTGGTCATTCGGACCGAGCATCTCAAAGAGCTATTGCCCAAGTTGGACGCAGCGGGCGTTCATGTGATTAGCCCGCCGACCAAACTTGATCTCCCGATTGAGGACGAGGTGTGGGAAATGTTCCTCCGTGATCCCGACGGAACGATGATCAATCTCTCCCACCACGGCGCGTGGTGAGTAGCACAGCCTAGACGCCTTGGGTGATCACGTTGACGACCGCTTGGCGGCATTCGTTGAGCACGATGTCGCGAGCTTTGGCGAGTTCGGCTTCAAGTTTTCCGGGATCATCGACCATCACGCCATAGCCGCCAGAAGCCGCGACGACCATTTCAAGGGCGGGGGCGGGCTCGAGCAGGGTGAGCGGCACTTGATTGCTCTTGGCGGCATAGCCGTCGGGGTACATGAACTTTGTTGCGCGGCTGACGGCGCCCCACATGCGGTTGTTGAAGATCACGATTAAGACTGGCAGGCCGAGGGCACGGGACACAAAGTGCGCAGAGGTCGGGTTCCCGAACATGTAGGCGCCGTCGCCTAACGCGGCGATAACTAATTTGTCGGGCGCGCCGAGTTTCAAACCGAGTGCTGCTCCCATTCCCCAACCCAATCCACCAACCGGACTTGCCGAAAAGAAACTGCCTGGTGCGCTCAAGGTGAGGTGGTCTTGCTGGAGTGGTGATTCGTTCACCAGGATCGCGTTGTCGCCTTTGATGCGGTCGATGCAATGCGTGACCCAAGCTGGGCTGATCGGCGCTGCATCTTTGACGCCATCTAGTGCCTTTTCATTTGTGGCGCGACGCTCGGTGCGAGCCGCCGCCGAGGTCTTACGCCGAGCCGCGATGTCGGCGCTCTTGGTGTCAATCCGATCGGCGAGCGCGTTATGAAGCGCGCTCATTCCGGTCACCGGGTGGGCGTTGATGACTACATCGGCCGCGAAAGTGCGCATCGGGTAGTCGCCATACAACGGATCGATTCCGAGCTGCACCACTTTGGTATTCGTTGCTGGCTCTTCGATGGCGGGAATCCAAGGCACATCGCTGTCGACCACGAGAACCACGTCAGCGTCCTTTAGTGCAGGTCCTGGCGCGAAACCGGCGTGCATCGGATGGTCGGTGGTAAGGCACAGGTAACGCGGCCAGTGGGCCACCACGGGGATGGCAAAAGCGTCCGCCAGGCCGGCGAGGGCCGGGACGGCATTCGCATATCGGCCCACGGTGGTCGTGATGATGAGGGGCGCCTTGGCACCCGCCAAAAGATCGGCGGCGGCGGCGATGGAGTCGGGGTCGGCTCCGGGCGCGCTGGCGGGCGTTGTCGCCGGGGCGAGGGCCGCGGGCGCCGCAGGTGCGGCCAGCACCTCGCGGGGCAACGTCATGTAGATTGGCCCGCGCGGCTCGCTCATCGCCAGCACCATTGCGCGATCGAGGGCGGCGCTGGTTTGGTCGGGGCGGCGCAGCTCGTAGTCCCATTTGACGTACTCGCGCACTATTCCGGCTTGGTCGAACGACTCTTGAGCCCACTGGATAACGCGATTGCGCGCGCCGTAGGCGCCGGCCTCGGCGATCGGGGTGCGTCCGGCGAACAGTAGAATCGGTACATTCTGGCGCGCTGCATTCATCAGGCCGCACAGGGCATTGGCGGTGCCGACGGTGGTATGCACCATCACCGCTTGAGGACGGCCGGTAGCCAGGTAGTATCCATGCGCCATGCCCATCGCGGTGTTCTCGTGCGGGATGGCGATCGGGGTCGGGGCCGGTTGGCCTAATGCCGCCGCCTTGGAAAAGGCTTCAATCACCGGAGCAAAGTCGGTACCCGCGTTGCCAAAGAAATAGTCGATCCCGTGGTCGGCCATCGCCGCCACGAAAGCCTCGCCAACGCTGGCCTTTGGGTCCGTCATATCGTTCCCCCCGAGATCAACGGAGTATCGAGAGGACGGTTGGGGGTGGCAACGCCGCGCTGCCGACAATCCGGCCTGCGGTCAGGGTGTTAGGACGCGGGCCGCCGCAAGGCTGCAAGTTCGGCTTCGAGATCGGTAATGCGCGCCAGCAGCACAGCGTTTCGTTCGTCGAGGTCATCTTGGGAGAATTTGCGTGGGACGGTTACACGTAGACCGAAATTGGCTCGATGACGCTGAAGAATGAGTCGACCCGCGCGATGCCGGCGTCGTAGGCCGCCGTGCCCGAATTGAGGTTGCGTGGCACTACGTTGATCGTACCGCGTTCCTGGCCAATGGCTTGGGCCACAAATGGTGTTGAATGACGAACAAATTCGGGGGCGCTACTAACCTTGAGGTGTAGGCCGACCGGCATCCCGGCATCAGTTGTGCGGCGGCCGTGGCCGGTATTGGTTTGGGATGCCTCATTGTCGGCGGCGCGACGACGGGCCTTCTGGGAAGGCGCGCGCTGGTCGGTGCTCCGGCTCCGTTCGGTCTGAAAGGCGTCTGTAGTGCGGCGGAAATTGGCCCGGCGATCATAAGTTTCCTGAGCGTTGCCGATGAATCGTGGCGGCGTGCCG
>JAPKDI010000235.1 GCA_026421105.1 Alphaproteobacteria bacterium
ATTGAAGATCACCGGGCGCCGGTCGTTACCCAAATGATCTGGTACCGCGCAGGTTCGGCGGATGAACCGCTGGGCAAGTCCGGGGTCGCGCACTTTCTTGAACACCTGATGTTCAAGGGAACGCGCGATGTTCCCATTGGCGAATTCTCGGAAACGGTCACACGGAACGGTGGGCGTGAGAACGCATTCACATCCTATGACTACACTGGCTATTTCCAGACGGTAGCGGCAGATCGTTTGGAAACGGTCATGCGGCTCGAAGCCGATCGCATGACCAACCTCACGTTGACTGAGGAGCAAGTAGTCGCCGAACGAAAGGTCATCCTTGAGGAGCGCAGTTCGCGCGTCGACAGCACGCCGACCGGTCTTTTCTTTGAGCAGATGAATGCCGCGCAGTACCTCACCTACCCTTATCGGATACCAGTAATCGGGTGGGAGAGCGAGATACGCACCTTGAGCTTGGAAGATGCGCTTGAGTGGTACCGGACGCACTACACCCCAAACAATGCAATCTTGATCGTCGCCGGCAACGTGACGCTCGACGTCCTCCGACCCCTCGCAGAGAAATACTACGGCGTCATACCGCAGCGGGCTCAGCCGGTACGAGGTCGTCCGCATGAGCCGCCGCAGCTGGCGGCACGCCGGCTCGAGATGTTTCATCGCCAGGTCACCCAAGACACCTGGCGCCGTTCCTATCTCGCACCCAGCTACCAGTGGGGCGAACGCCAGCACGCCTTACCGTTGCAATTGCTCGCTCAGGTATTGGGCGGGCGCTCTACCAGCCGGCTCTCCCGCGATATGGTTATCAACGATCAAGTTGCGGTGCAGGCCAGTGCTTTCTACTCGGCTACTGACGTTGGCCCCAGTCAGTTCTTTCTTTTTGCTATCCCTCGGGGCGATACAACACTGGATGTCATTGAGACGCGAATGGATTCAGTCATCGAGGACGTTCTCGAGAACGGGATCACCCAGGAAGAGCTTGACCGAACGAAAGGCTTTCTTCTCGCCCAAGCAATTTACGCCCGAGACAACGTTCAGGGTGCTGCTAGGATGTTTGGCGAAGCACTGACAAACGGTCGGACGATCGAAGATGTCGAGAGCTGGCCTGATCGGATGAAGGCGGTCACCCTCGACGAGGTTAATGCCGCGGCGCGGTACGTTTTCGACAAGAGCCAGTCGGTGACCGGTATTCTCCGCGCTCGGCAACCAAGCTGACGAAGGGCGTGGGCATAAAAATGATACGTCGTACCGGCTTGCTCCTGGCCGCCGTCCTGATCTGGGCGGTGCCGCCCTCTGGTGTTTCGGCGGCTGATATCCAAGAGGTCCGCTCACCCGGGGGGATCACGGCGTGGCTGGTTCAAGAGCCATCGATTCCGATGCTCGCCGTCGAAATTCGGTTTCGCGGCGGCGCGTCGCTCGACCCGGCCGGCAAGGAAGGGCTGGCAAATCTGTTGTCCGGGCTCCTTGATGAGGGGGCTGGCGATCTTGATTCGCAGACGTTCCAGGGGCGTCTCGAAGACCTTGCTATTTCGCTTTCGTATACCGCGGGGCGCGACGGGTTCAGCGGGAGCATGCGAACGCTGACGGAACACACCGATGAGGCCTTTCGTTTGCTGCGTCTGTCTCTGACGGAGCCGCGCTTTGATCAAGAGCCTGTGGAGCGGATACGTTCGCAGGTCATCACAGGCATTCGGTCCCGCGAGCAAAACCCCGACACCATTGTCGGGCGCACCCTCTTCGAGAAGCTCTACCCGAATCACCCTTATGGCCGTCCGTCTCGTGGCACCCCGAAGTCGGTCACTACGATCACGGTGGACGATCTGCGGGCATTCGTTGACCGCAGGTTCGCGAAAGGAAACCTTATCGTCGGCGTGGTCGGCGATATTTCCGCTGAACGGCTTTCCGGGTTGCTGGATCAAGCCTTCGGGGATCTCCCTGAGGCGGCAGAAAACAGTGTTTTAGTTGCCGATGTGGTGCCGGTCGCCGCTGGCGGTATCGAAGTGATTCGTCGGCCGATCCCGCAAAGCGTGCTGATGTGGGCGATGCCCGGCATCAAACGCAACGACCCGGACTATTTCGCTGCGGTGTTGATGAACTGCGTCTTGGGTGGCGGCAGCTTTACGTCGCGGCTTTATGCCGAAGTGCGCGAGAAACGGGGGCTTGCTTATTCGGTATACAGCGCTGTCGTGCCTTATGAGCATTCCGGCATTGTGCTTGGTGGGGTCGGTACGCAGAACGGGCAACTCGCAGAATCATTGTCCCTAATCCAAACTGAAATCAAGAAGGTCGCGCGCGAAGGGATTACTGCTGAGGAACTTGAGGCGGCCAAGACCTATACCACCGGAGCGTTTCCACTCAGCCTCACGAGCAACGCGCGCATTGCTGGTATGCTGGTAACCCTTCAGGTCCTTGATTTGGGCATCGACTATCTCGAACGCCGCGCAGGCTTGATTAACCAGGTCACCCTCGACGACGTTAGGGTAGTGGCCGGCCGGCTGTTGGACGTGGACGCAATGTCGGTGGTTGTGGTGGGCGACCCCGAGGGCGTCGAGACTACGCCCTAGCCTCAGCAGGCCGTTGGACGGGGGTTTCGCCTCTGCTAGTTTGGCGCACCCATGCGCCCGCCATTTATTCATGTCACCCGTGATTGCTATACCGACTCGATCGGAGAGGGCGGCCTTACGCCGGCAGCCCTCAAAAGGGATATTGCCCGCGCTACCGCCAAACTAACGGCCGTTCGGGCCGGCGTCGGTAAAAGTCCCTCGGTTGCTTGCCTTGGCGCGGCGTATTGGCAAGATGATCTCGTGGCTCTGCAGCGAATTGCCGATGACTTTCGCACCCGGTTTGATGACGTGGTGTTGGTGGGGATCGGCGGCTCCGGCCTTTCGGCGCGGGCGCTAGCGGCGATCAGCCCGTCCGGGCCGTGTCGCCTCCATGTGATGGCGAACCTACAACCTGGGCGGCTAGAAAGCGTTCTTGGTGCGGTCGACTTGCAACGGACCGGCTTTTTGTTGATCTCGAAGTCCGGGTCGACAGTCGAGGTTATGGCCCAAGCGTTGATCGTGCTGCCCATGCTTGAGGCGGCCGT
>JAPKDI010000236.1 GCA_026421105.1 Alphaproteobacteria bacterium
ACCGGCCCTGGCCTGACGTAAATTGCCCCGTGCTCGCGCTCGACGACCCGCATGCAATTGCCACTTTTGTGCTGCGCCATTGCAACCTTCCCTATTCGCTAAGGTCGCCGGCTTGATATGGCCCAGCTTGGCAATGACTACTTTGCGTCGGGGCAAGGCCTCATGACCACGGCTGAAGCGCTGGCGTTGATTTACCGCGAGATCGTTCCTGTGGTGCCCACCGAACGGGTCCCCCTCACAGCGGTACGTGGTCGCATCCTTGCAGATAGCATCGACTCGAGCGGCAACGTGCCGCCGCACGACAATGCCGCAGTCGACGGATATGCCTTTCGCCACGCTGATATCGGCGCTGACTGCATGACACGATTGCCGATTGTCGGGCGCGCAGCAGCAGGACACCCTTGGCATGACACCGTGCCGCCAGGGGGGGCCATTCGTATTTTTACCGGCGCCGTCATGCCACGCGAGCTCGACACCATCGCCATGCAAGAAGACTGCGACGCGGACGATGAGGCGGTATCGATCCCTGCCGGCCTATCGGTCGGCGCCAACCGCAGGCTAGCCGGTGAAGACATTACTGCTGGGTCGCGCATTCTATCAGCTGGCCACGTTTTGCGTCCACAAGATGTCGGTTTGGTCGCAGCAACGGGACAGAGCCATGTCTCAGTGCGTGCCCCGCTGCGCGTGACTGTGTTTTCAACCGGCGATGAAATCTTCGAACCAGGGCAGCCGTTGCCGGCGGGTGCGATACACGATTCGAACCGCTATGCGCTGATGTCATTGATTGAGGGGATGGGTTGCCGCGTGCACGATCTGGGCATTTTGCCAGACGATGTCGCTGCGGTTACGGCGGGCCTCAAGAATGCCCTGCGAGACAGCGACCTTGTGCTCACGTCGGGCGGGGTTTCCGTCGGCGAAGAAGATCATGTGCGCGACGCCGTCGCCGCACTGGGGCGTCTCAATTTCTGGCGTCTCGCAATCCGGCCCGGGCGGCCCTTGGCTCTGGGTAACGTTGGCGATACGGCGTTTGTCGGGATCCCTGGCAATCCCGTCGCCGTCATGGTGACGTTCATGATTTTTGTCCGACCAATTATTCAGCGGTTGGCGGGGGCCGTCTCACACCCGCCGCAACGCTTTCCGGTGGCTGCCGCTTTTTCCTGCCGCAAGAAGGTTGGACGGCGCGAGTGGGTCCGTGCGCGGCTCGACGGCACCATCGGCGCGCTTCCCGCGGCAAAGGGCTTTGAACGGGACGGCGCCGGCATTCTCACGTCGATGGTCGAGACGGACGGTCTTATCGAACTGGCGGAGGATGTTGGGAAGGTTACGGAAGGCGATGTCGTGCCATTCCTCCCCTACAGCGAGGTCTTGGCATGAAGGTGCTGTATTTCGCTTGGTTGCGGCAACGAATCGGCGTGGCTGAGGAAACCGTGCCGTTGCCGGACGACGTTACCACGGTGGGCGGTCTCCTGACATTTCTGCAAGGACGTAGCGACGAACACGCCACTGCATTGGCCGACTTGTCGGTTGTGCGCGTGGCCGTCAATCAAGATTACGCACGCGACGCGGACCCCGTTTCGGACGAAGACGAAGTCGCCCTATTTCCTCCGGTAACGGGAGGCTGACGTGATTCGCGTCCAAGAAGAGGACATCGACATTGGTGCCGAGCTCGCTGCGCTGACCGCAGACAATCATCGGATTGGCGGGATCGCAACGTTCATTGGCGCGATGCGCGATCTCTCCGACGGCAAGACGGTGGCGGCCATGACGCTGGAGCACTATCCCGGAATGACAGAAAAGCAACTCCACGCCATCGAACGCGAGGCGCAGGCGCGCTGGGACTTGGAAGCCAGCCTCATTATCCACCGCTACGGAAGATTTCAGCCGGGCGACCGCATTGTCTTCGTCGCGACGGCTGCGCCACACCGGCAAGCCGCGCTGGACTCATGCGCCTTTCTGATCGATTGGCTCAAGACCAAGGCGCCGTTCTGGAAGCTCGAAGAAACAGGAGACGGCGCGCGGTGGGTCAATGCACAAGATTCGGACGGTGTCGCGACTGCGCGCTGGGGCGACACCGCCAAATAGCCAACCCAGACGTGAAAACAGCCGAGCCCGAGGGCCCGACCGTCGACGAATAAATCACTCAAGCTTATTCAACGGCAATGGCCGCATCGAGCGGCCGACCGCGAACCGTGTTCTCGTAATCCGACATCAGGGTTTGGCTAATCGTACCAACCGTAAACGCCTGATCATCGATCGACCCAACGGGTGTTACTTCCGCCGCGGTACCGGTCAGGAATATCTCTGACGTTTTGGCCAGTTCCGCCGGATCCATCGTGCGCTGCACCACTTGGTAGCCGCGTTTTTCTGCCAACTCGATCACGGTGCGCCGTGTGATTCCGTCCAAGAAGCAATCGGGCGTTGGCGTATGTATTACACCGTCTTGCACCAAGAAAATATTGGCCCCCGTCGACTCGGCGATATTGCCTTGCGAATCAAGCATCAAGGCATCGTCATAGCCCTCCTGCTCGACTTCATGTTTGGACAACGTGCAGATCATGTAGAGGCCTGCCGCTTTGCTCTTGCATGGCGCCGTATCGGGCGCCGGGCGCCGCCACCGTGACGTCTTAAGACGAATACCCTTCAGCCGTTGCTCAGGATCGAAGTATGACGGCCACTCCCACCCCGCGATCGCGACATGGATCTGGGTTTGTTGCGCGGACACACCCATCATCTCTGACCCGCGCCACGCAACCGGGCGCAAATAGCCATCACGAAAGCCCAACGCGTCAACGACGTCTCGACAAGCTTGATCGATGGCAGCGACCGAATACGGCACCTCAAACCCCAGCATCTTTCCGGATGCGTGCAAGCGTTCGGTATGCTCGGTCAGCTTGAAGATTTCGCCTTCGTAGACTCGTTCCCCTTCGAAGACCGCGCTAGCATAGTGAAGCGCGTGGGAGAGCACGTGCAGCTTTGCCTCCCGCCACGGAACGAGGGCACCGTCCAGCCAAATGACACCGTCACGATCGTCGAATGGAATAAGAGACATGGCTCCACCGCCTAGTGATTAATTAAATGACCCTCT
>JAPKDI010000237.1 GCA_026421105.1 Alphaproteobacteria bacterium
GATGTAGTACTGCTCAACAACGAGGCGCGTCTTGGGCTCAAAATCCTGGTATCGGGCGGGGGGCGCTGCAATCTGACGAACGCCCAGGTCGATGAAAACGATTACGAAAGCGATGCGCCGAGGGCGGTGAAGGGCCTGTTGCGCGGTTTTCCCGCTGCGGCGGTGCGCACTTTCTTTCGCGCGCGCGGTTGCCCCACCTACACCGAGCCTATGGGTAAAGTCTTTCCGCAGAGCGATAGCGCGGCGGACGTGCTCGGCACGCTATTGGGTGCGGTTGAGGCGGCGGGGATTCCGCTCATCGCTCCCGCCGAGGTCACTCGATTGGATCCGCCGGTTTTGGCGGGTGAACGCTGGCTGGTTCGCTTGGGGGATGGTTCGCAATGGCAACCTCAATGCGTAGTTATAGCCACGGGCGGCAAGAGTTTGCCGAAGACGGGCTCGCGCGGTTTCGGGTTGCAAGAATTAGAACGACTCGGTCATAGGATCATCGCTCCGTTGCCGGCGCTCACGCCCCTGCTATTGCGCCGCGATGGGCCATTGGCCGGCCTCTCGGGTTTGACGGTGCCGGCTGTGCTGACGCTGGCACCGCGCGGGATGAAGCCCGAACAATTGGCCGGTACCCGTTTCCGCTCATTGGCCCGCGCCGCCGGTGGTTTGCTCGTTACCCACAAAGGCGCCACCGGGCCTGCGCCTTTCGATGTGAGTGGGGCTTGTGGTCGCGCTCAATTGGCCGGTGAAGATGTGGTGCTCTACGCCGACTTCTGGAGTCTTGTCGTTGACGATGGGCCTTGGCTCCCATATCGCGATCGCGATAAACAGCCCGGTGCGGCGCTAACACCGCTCTTGGCGCCACGCCCGCCGACAAGAGAGGCCTTCGAGCATCAGATACGGGGGTTATTCGAACAGCGCGAGCGTATTCTCGGCACCGTGTTGGCGACGCGTCTGCCGCGCTCGTTGGTCGAGGCGCTGCTGCATGCGGCCAGAATCGACTCCAACTACAAGGTCAAGCAGTTGGATGACCGCGACCGGGCGCGCTTGTATCTGGCGCTGACGCAAGTTGATCTTGGGCTCGCCGGCACTGAAGGATATACCAAGGCGGAGGTCACCTCCGGGGGGGTGCCGCTCGGCGAATTTGACCGCCGCACACTGGAGAGCAAGCTCCTGCCGGGGTTGTATTGTTGCGGGGAAGTCGTTAATGTCACGGGGCGTTTGGGCGGTTTTAATTTTCAGTGGGCTTGGTCGAGCGGTTATGCTGCGGGTATCGCCGCTGCCAAGGCGAGGTTGGAAAGTTAATCACCGTGTTGCTAACGGCCCTGCGTTCTACCCTCCCGTACCTTACATTCTAACGTCTTATGAAGAAACTTATACTTTCACCTGAACTACGTGCGAGTTGCCGGCCATTGCGATTGCCGGACGGCCTGGCCGATCGGGAGAATGTCAAGCAAAGGAGAACGATTAAGTGGCGATCAATATCGGAATAGTCGGCCTGCCGAATGTGGGAAAATCTACGCTGTTCAACGCGCTTTCCGCGGCCGGAGCCGAGAGTGCCAATTTTCCTTTCTGTACCATCGAACCTAATGTCGGTGTCGTAGCGGTGCCGGACGGGCGGCTGGACCAACTGGCCAACATATTTACCTCGGAAAAGATCATCCCTACCAGTCTTGAGTTTGTCGATATCGCCGGCTTAGTCAAAGGCGCGTCAGAAGGTGAAGGTTTGGGCAATCAGTTTCTCGGTAATATCCGCGAATGCAATGCCATTGCCCATGTCGTGCGCTGTTTTGATGACGACAATATCGTGCATGTCGACGGGTCGGTGGACCCTTTGCGAGATAGCGAAGTTATTGATACCGAACTCGGTCTGGCGGATCTGGCCAGCGTCGAAAAACGCATGAACCGCACGAGCAAGATGGCGCGGTCCGGCGATAAGGACGCGCGTGCGGATATGGAGATTTTAGAGCCGCTCCTCGCGCATCTCAACGAGGGCAAGCCCGTGCGATCGATGGAACTATCTGACGACCAGCGTTTGCGCATCAGCGATATGCACCTGCTGACAGACAAGCCGGTCATGTATCTGGCGAATATTTCCGAGGCGGACGCCGTCAATCCAGATGCCAACCCGCACGTGCAAAAGCTCAAAGAGGCGGTGGCCGGGGCTCCGGTCATCTGTATGAGCGCGGCGATCGAAGCCGAGATCTCACAGCTCGAAGAAGAGGAACAGCGAGAATATCTCGAATCTCTGGGCTTGAGTGAGTCGGGTTTGGACAAGGTCATCCGCGAAGGGTATAAGCTGCTCGACCTGATCACTTATCTTACGGCCGGTCCCAAAGAAACCAGGGCCTGGACCGTCAAGCGCGGCTCTAGTGCGCCCGAAGCTGCAGGGGTCATCCACACGGATTTCCAGCGGGGGTTTATCAAAGCCGAGGTCATTAAATTCGATGACTTCGTTTCGTTGGGTAGTGAGGTCGCGGTAAAAGCCGCCGGTAAATTGCGGATTGAAGGTAAGGAGTACACTGTCGTTGACGGAGACGTGATGCATTTTCGTTTTAACGTTTAGATAAGGTGGTAATCGCATGAAACTTTGGATGGATATACAGAGAGATCTCGAAGGCGTGATGTACGATCACGAGCGCATCCTTGACGCGTGGCATGCGGGTGGCGTTGACGGCGTCGTCTTTGGGCCGCTGGTCTTTGGCCAAGCGAAGTTGTCACAAAATGCACAGTCGCTGCCTTCTGAAGGGCTGGTGGCGCCGACCTATGATCCCAATCCGGCGGTCTATAAGCGCCTCGGCGTCGAAGCGCCAGCTTCGCCAGAACACAAGTTACCGGAAAAGCGGGCCCTGCTCGAAAAGACCATGACGGCCACAAAAGACCGCGGCATGCAGGTCTATATCATGTATGCCGACGGCGGCTCCGGCCCAGGTGGCCCCGGCCACCATTTGCACGATCCGCAGACGACGGCGTCGCGCGTCGCTCGCATGGTCGACACGCTCGAGCATTATCCGATGGCCGACGGCGTGGTGATGGATGGTCCCGAATGGGGCTATGAGATGGCACCGCACCATATGAACCACCGCTCCTATT
>JAPKDI010000238.1 GCA_026421105.1 Alphaproteobacteria bacterium
TGGGAATGGATATTGGCTGAACCATTCGGGACGCACCTCGAGGCGAGCGGCGTTCGCTTTCTCGAACCCCCTTGGAAGGCGGCTCTATCAAATAAAGGCCTACTTCCATCCCTATGGGAAATGTTCAAAGGTCACCCGAACCTTCTCCCAGCCTATTTCGAGGGTGATCCGGGCGCCGCCAATCTTACTGGCGACTATGTCCGCAAGCCTCTGTACTCTCGTCGAGGCGCAAACATCCAGATTGTTAAGAACGAAACAGCCCTACCGGCCAATGACGGCACGTACGGTGAGGAAGGATTTATTGTGCAGAGTTTTCACCCGTTACCGACATTCGCCGGGCGGCATCCCGTTGTGGGCTGTTGGATGGTCGCCGGGCAACCGGCCGGCTTATCAATTCGAGAGAGCCAAACGTTGGTCACTGACGACATGGCCAACTTTGTTCCCCATGTAATTTTGGACTAGCGTCGCCGCTGCATGTCATGGGGAAAAGTGATTTGTCAGTAGCAATCAGTACGCCTGCGTTCATAGTCGACGAGCGAACACTCGACAGCGATCTTGCGCAGCTCCGACAGACCGCCGATGAAGCCGGCTGCAAATTGCTATATTCGCCGAAAGCTAACTCGGTTTCGACTGTCCTCGAGGCGGTTGGCCGCCAAGTCGACGGCTTCGCTTGTAGTTCCCATTTTGAGCTGCAATTGGTCGACCAAATATGTGGATCGGATGCGGCTCTCCATCTGGTGAGCCCCTTGATCACGCGTGAGACGTTGGAGACATTCGGCGGGCGCCTTGGTCACGTGACATTCAATTCACTCTCGCAATGGCAGAACTTGCGCAGCAAGGTTTCGCCGACAACAAGCGTCGCGCTCCGCGTTAACCCGCAGCTGTCCTTGGTGCGCGACCCGCGTTACGACCCTTGCCGCGAGAGCTCAAAGCTCGGCGTGCCAATCGCCACGCTCGCCGCCTTACAGCGAACCGATGCAGGTACTTTGGCCGGCATCGGTGGCCTGCACTTCCACAACAATTGTGAAGGGATCGACTTCGCAGGCCTGCTTGCGACGGCCCGCCACATCCAAGACGTCGTCCCTGAGGTTCTACAGCAGATCAAGTGGATCAATATCGGGGGAGGCTATCTTTTTCGGGAGATCGCAAACCTGAGCGACTTCTTCGAGGCTGTGTCCATTTTCACAGCACAGTTCGGTCTTGAGGTATTTATAGAACCTGGCGCGGCCGCCGTTCGTCGTAGCGGCACGATCGAGGCAACGGTTCACGATCTGTTTGAAAGCGACGGAGCCCAAGTTGCCGTTGTCGATACGTCAGTCAATCACATGCCGGAGGTCTTGGAGTTTCAATTTGAACCGGACGTTCTCGACCACGTTGACGGCGGATTGCATACATACATTGTGGCCGGGTGCACCTGTTTGGCTGGAGACGTTTTCGGGGAGTATTCATTTGATCGAGAACTGGAAATCGGATCGCGAGTATCCTTCCTAGACATGGGCGCCTACACAATGTCGAAGGCGCATAGATTCAATGGCGTCGAATTGCCAACAATCTACCACCGTGGCAGCGACGGGACAGTAAGCCTGGTTCGCGCGGATTGTTTCGAAGAATTTGCGCGCGGTACGGGGGTTAAAAGCGTTGGAGTTAGTTGAAAGATCTATTGTAGTCCCGGTTGCGCCTAGGCACCGTGACCTCATACGCCACATTGAATCCGCCACCGCGCTTAAGCTTCGTGCTGGTGAGGTGCCGCTTCGCCTTGCGATCGCCGCGATCGACGACCACAAATATTTATGCGAGATCGGTTGCCTAGTCGGCGCCGAAGGTGAAGCGGCTGAATCAACTTCGATATTTTCCTTTCGACAAAGGCAAGTAGCAAGCGCGGGTGACTTTAACGCCGTTTTTATTGTTCCCACGGGTATCGGCGCTGAAGTAGGTGGACACGCTGGCGATGCGACTCCGGCTGCCCAACTGCTAGCATCATGTTGCGATCAACTGATCACCCATCCCAATGTTGTGAATGCGAGTGACATTAACGAACTCCCGGCCAACGCTCTTTACGTAGAGGGGAGCGTTCTGTCTCGCTTGTTAATGGGGACGGTTGGGTTGGCATCAAGCCGATCAAACCGAATTTACGTTGTCTTCGACTCGCAAGATGACGTGATGATCGAGAACCTCGTTCTGAACACTGTCGAAAGCGCTCGAGCTACCTATGGTCTCGTCTGCGCAGGTTTCCACAAACTCGACCCGCCACTCGAACTGAACGCCACATTGGCCGCATCAGGTCGAGCCGTGGGAACGGCGCGTGGCCTTGGCCGGCTTTTTGACCTGCTGGACAATGCATCCGAGACTTATGACGCCGTGGCAATCACCTCGCTAATTGGCGTTCCCGAGGGTCTCCATCAAGAGTACTTCAACAGCGACGGGGACATGATCAATCCTTGGGGCGGCATTGAAGCGATGCTCACCCACGCGGTTTCCCACCGCTTCAACGTTCCTTCGGCCCACGCGCCCATGATGGAGTCCCGAGAGATTCTCAATGAAGACCCCGGTCGGGTCGATCCGCGCATGGCGGCCGAAGCAATCTCATCATCCTTCTTGCAGTGCGTGCTGAAGGGCCTGAAGCGATCTCCGCGACTCGTCACAGATCCCGACCAGATTCTCGCGAGCGATATATTGAGCGCAGAGGATATTGACTGCCTCGTGACCCCGGCGGGGTGTTTTGGTCTCCCCGTTCTTGCTGCGCTGGAGCAGGGCATCTCGGTGATCGCTGTGAACGAAGGAGCGGGACTTCGAGCAGGGGATCTAGGCGACCTGCCATGGCGCGATCATCAGTTTTACGTCGCCGAAAACTACTGGGAAGCCGCCGGAATTCTGAGTGCACTTCGCACCGGCATAGACCCGAAGTCGGTTAGGCGCCCGCTAAAAAGCGAACCCCTATAGAGACATATTGCTTAAGCGCTTCGCCAACTCGCGCTTTGGTCGTTATCCGACGCTTAACCAAGTCTGCAAACTGGTTGGTGGGCCCGGCAGGACTCGAACCTGCAACTTCGCCGTTATGAGCGGCGGGTT
>JAPKDI010000239.1 GCA_026421105.1 Alphaproteobacteria bacterium
CGATACGCCCGAAGGGCAGTCGGTGGTCGCTGCCGGCGTTTGGCTCGGCCAGGCTGTGCCTCGAAACTGGAGCGATCCGGCCCGCGCGGTCGACCCCTTTGACACCAAGGCCGACGCGTTGGCAGTTCTGGCTGAAATTGGCGCGCCAACGGAAAAGCTGCGTGTTTTCCCTGGCGCGGCTTCCTGGTATCACCCTGGCCGATCCGGAACCCTGCGTCTTGGGCCCAAGAATATCCTTGCGGCTTTCGGCGAAGTTCACCCCCGAACGCTCGCACTGCTGGACTGTGCGGGGCCATGCGTTGCATTCGAGATCTACCTCGATGCGATGCCAACGCCCAAACGGCGGTCAACGAATCGTGGCGCGCTAGACGTACAGGCATTGCAGCCGGTCGATCGCGACTTTGCGTTCGTCGTTGCGGATGCGGTGTCTGCAGCTGACCTTGTTAGTGCGGCGATCGGTGCCAATAAAAAGCTCGTCGCCGCCGCCTCAATTTTCGATGTCTTCAGCGGGGGTGCTCTTGAGGAGGGGATGAAGTCGATTGCTGTCCGAGTAAGTCTGCAGCCGACGGAACGCACCCTGACTGAGGACGACATTGATGCTGTGGCCACGCAAATCATTGTGGCTGTGAACAAGTCGACTGGGGCGACACTCAGAGGCGCATGATCGTTACACCCCACCACAGACCGCGATGACAGCTCTCTCGCATATCCGCAATTTCGCGATCATTGCCCATATCGATCATGGCAAGTCCACGCTGGCGGACCGTCTAATCGAACATTGTGGCGGCGTCGATGCGCGCGATATGAAGGCACAGATTCTTGACTCGATGGATATCGAGCGCGAGCGAGGCATCACCATAAAGGCGCAAACAGTGCGTCTGAGCTACACCGCGAACAACGGCGAGACGTACGAGCTGAACCTGATGGACACGCCGGGGCATGTCGACTTTGCCTATGAGGTGAGCCGAAGCTTGTCAGCCTGTGAGGGGTCGGTCCTTCTGGTCGACGCAAGCCAGGGTGTTGAGGCGCAGACCTTGGCGAACGTCTATCAGGCAATCGACGTTGATCACGACATTATCGTGGCACTAAACAAGATTGACTTGCCTGCAGCCGAACCAGACCGGATCAAACAGCAGATCGAAGACGTCATCGGCCTCGACACGAGCGATTCGATCGAGGTTTCCGCCAAAACCGGCCAAGGCATCGACGCGGTTCTTGAAGCGCTGGTCGCACGGCTGAAGCCCCCCCAAGGGGAGATAGCTGACTCGCTAACGGCCCTCTTGGTCGACTCTTGGTACGACACTTACCTCGGTGTCGTTATCTTGGTGCGCGTCTATGACGGCCTCATCAAAAAAGGGATGCGGGTCAGAATGATGGCCACGGGTTCGGAGCACACCGTAGAGCGCGTGGGTTTCTTTGGACCCAAGGCCGTGATGGTTGACGAACTTGGCCCTGGCGAAATTGGGTTTATTACGGCCGGGATCAAAGAGGTCGCTGAAACTAACGTGGGTGACACGTTGACGGAAACTCGCCGCCCAGCAACAACGCCCTTGGCAGGGTTCAAACCCAGTGTGCCCGTCGTATTTTGCGGGCTGTTTCCGGTGGCAGCCAATGACTTCCCGGAATTGCGCGAAAGCCTGGGGCGCCTTCGTCTGAACGATTCGTCGTTCCAGTTCGAGCAAGAGTCGTCTCCGGCTTTGGGATTTGGTTTCCGGTGTGGCTTTCTCGGTCTCCTACATCTCGAGATCATCCAAGAGCGGTTAGAGCGTGAATTCGATCTCGACCTAATCACAACCGCGCCCAGCGTGGTCTACAAGGCTCATCTGACCGACGGTCAGCTATTGGAAATTCATAATCCCGTTGATTGGCCGGAACCGACGCGCATCGATCACGTCGAAGAGCCGTGGATCAAAGCGACTATCATGGTGCCCGACGAATTCCTCGGTGCTGTCCTTAAGCTTTGCGAAGAACGACGTGGGGTGCAAGAGGACCTGACCTATGTCGGATCACGCGCGGTGGCGATTTACCGGCTCCCACTCAATGAGGTCGTCTTTGATTTTTACGACCGCTTGAAGTCAGTCAGCCGCGGCTATGCGAGCTTCGACTACCAGCTCGATGGCTATGCACAAGGCGACCTCGTGAAGATGTCGATCCTGGTCAATGCCGAGCCAGTCGATGCGCTCGCGATGATCGTGAACCGTAAGAATTCCGAAGCACGCGGACGATCCATCTGTGAACGCCTGAAAGAGCTCATCCCACGCCACATGTTCAAGATACCGATTCAGGCAGCGCTTGGCGGGAAGGTTGTCGCTCGCGAGACCATCAACGCGCTGCGCAAGGATGTTCTTGCGAAGTGCTACGGCGGCGACATCTCGCGAAAGCGCAAACTGCTCGACAAACAAAAGAAGGGTAAGAAGCGGATGCGCACCATCGGCAAGGTCGACATCCCGCAGGAAGCCTTCATTGCGGCACTCAAGCTTGGCGAGACCTGACCCTTAGCTAATGAACCAACGGTTTTTGCGCTTGCGCCGAAATAGACGGCGCAGTACGAGCCAGAAGACGCCGAACACCAGCCAACCGGGCCACAGCAAGATGGTTTGCAAAACCGGGTCCCAAAGCCAAGGCGCAATGTGGCGTTGCGTGCCGGCCTGAAGCAAGCCAAGGCTCCCTTTGTGCAAACGGAACCACTGCTCGCCTAGCGCACCAATTCGAAATGCGCCCGCGTCGAATGAATCGATGACGGCCCATCCGAATGAGAACACGGCAATGCCTAGAAATAGCCAAGCGACGAACCGGCCGACCATCATGTCCCCCCTCCCTGGCGGGGTGGTTCCCTTGCCCAATAATGGCGTGGTTCGCCCAGCCGCACCACCAAAATTCTTCCAGGCCCTTGATTCTCCTCACCAATTTCGCTGCGGCAGCGTTGGAATCAAGGGCAATGTGTCGTTAGTATGCCGCCGCTGACAGGATCTCCGGAGGGGTGGCCGAGTGGCTTAAGGCGCACGCTTGGAAAGCGTGTTTACGGTAACCCGTAACGTGGGTTCGAATCCCACTCCCTCCGCCA
>JAPKDI010000240.1 GCA_026421105.1 Alphaproteobacteria bacterium
AATCCTCAATGACCTGAACAAAGTGCGGGGCGCCTTCGTCCCGACCAAGCTCGGAGCCGAGATCACGTTGTTCAATTCCATAGATGAGCCGGTTGCCGTCCTCAACAACTCCTCCCCAGGCCAAGGCGGGCGCCTTTCCCTCTTCGGCAGGGGCAATCGCGCAGCCTTTTTCGGCGGTACGGTGACTGATGATGACTTCGGTATGGAAATTCGAATGCGCCCCGGCGTTTCAGCGGTTGCCAAGATAGTCAAAGAAGTGCCCTTCTTTTCTCTGTCGGACCGGGGCGGCGAAGCCCTGATTCAAATCGAGAATGGGGTCGCCGAGCTGTTCACCAACCGTGTCAGCGTTCTAGGCCCAGACTCGTTGCCCCGTGTCGAGATTGTTGGTGGAGAAGCCGGCGGTAGCGTCTCCCTCCGCGACCTCGATGATGAAGTGCGCGCGTCAATCCGCGCTAGTGACGAAACCGGCGGCCATTTAACCGTCAACGGTGCCGATGGCGGCCCGCTTTGGCAGGCCCCTTAGTCGGTCGCCATTGCCGAACCGGTGGGCATCCCTATACTCCGCGCCCTAATTTCGAGCGGTACGGCACCATGACCAAACAGATCAAAAAGGCAGTGCTCGCCTACTCTGGCGGGCTGGACACTTCGGTGATCCTCAAGTGGTTACAGACGACCTACAACTGTGAGGTCGTCACCTTCACGGCCGATTTGGGGCAAGGCGAGGAACTCGAAGCGGCCCGGGCCAAGGCCGAGATGTTTGGCGTGAAGGAAATCTACATCGAGGATCTGCGCGAGGAATTCGTGCGCGATTATGTCTTCCCGATGTTTCGCGCCAACGCGCTGTACGAAGGTGTCTATTTGCTCGGCACCTCGATTGCGCGGCCCCTGATCGCCAAGCGGCAGATTGAAATCGCCGCCGCCACGGGTGCGGACGCCGTCTCACATGGCGCCACCGGCAAGGGCAACGACCAGGTTCGGTTCGAACTCGGCTACTACGCCCTCAATCCGGACATCACCGTTATCGCGCCGTGGCGAGAATGGGATCTCACCTCGCGGACCCGGTTGATCGAGTTTGCCGAAGAACATCAAATCCCCATCGCCAAAGACAAACGCGGCGAAGCCCCTTTCTCAACCGACGGCAATCTCTTGCATACGTCGTCCGAAGGCAAAGCGCTGGAGGACCCGTGGGCGGAGGCTGACGAACACGTGCATTCGCGTACTGTTTCGCCGGAAGCCGCGCCGGACAAGCCGACTTACATCACCATCACCTTTGAACAAGGTGATGCAGTGGCGATCAACGGCAACCCGTTGTCGCCCGCCAGCATCTTGGCGCAGCTCAATGACCTCGGGCGCGACAACGGCATTGGTCGGCTTGATCTCGTGGAAAATCGTTTCGTCGGCATGAAGTCGCGCGGCATTTATGAAACCCCAGGCGGTACCATCTTGCTTGCTGCTCATCGCGGGATCGAAAGCATTACGCTCGATGGCGGTGCGATGCATCTCAAAGACGAGCTGATGCCGCGGTACGCCGAACTGATTTACAACGGTTTTTGGTGGTCCCCGGAGCGCGAAATGCTGCAAGCCTTGATCGATCACTCGCAGCAGCGGGTCACGGGCGACGTGCGCCTCAAGCTCTACAAAGGCAATGCCACCGTAGTCGGGCGGAAGTCACCGCACAGTCTTTACAGCCTAGAACATGTCACCTTCGAGGAAGACAGTGTCTACGATCAGCGCGACGCCGAAGGGTTCATCAAGTTGAACGCGTTGCGCCTCAAGCTGCTCAACCGTCGCGATTCGTTGCCCTGACCTGATGACCACAGAACCAGCGCCCCCCGAAGACCGCGACCCTGCGGCCCAGGCTATTCTCGACCTAACCGCCACCACACCGCGTGGTGTGCGGCCAGAGCAGGTTGCTCAGGCCATGGCGGAACGCTATCGCAAGCCCAAAGACGGCCCCAACTTGTGGCGTAAATATATGCATGCCGTTCGCCAAGAAGCGCTGCATCTCGCGCGAAACGGGGACATCGTCATATTGCGCAAAGGAAAACCAGCTGATCCCCACAAGCCGATCAAAGGCTTGATCAAGTTCGCGCGGCCAACCGCCGCCTCAGACTGACGGAACGGCAATCCCGGCTTGGCGGCAGGCTGCCGTCACGGTGTTCGACAAGAGACAGGCGATCGTCATGGGCCCAACGCCGCCCGGCACCGGGGTAATCGCACGCGCGACACCTGCGGCTTCATCGAACGCCACGTCGCCAACCAGTTTGGCTTTGCCACCGTCCGGCGCATCAAGACGGTTCATGCCGACATCGATCACAGTTGCGCCTGGTTTGATCCAGTCAGCGCGCACCATCTCGGGTCGGCCCACCGCGGCCACAAGAATATCTGCGCTGCGGCATACGTCGGCGAGATCTCGGGTGCGCGAATGGGCCATGGTCACCGTCGCATTGGCGCCCAACAACAGCTGCGCCATCGGCTTGCCAACGAGTTTAGAACGGCCAATCACTACGGCGGTTGCACCTTCAAGGGTTGCACCTGCACGATCGAGCAAAATCATGCAGCCCTGTGGCGTGCATGGCGCCAACCCGTCTTCACCCAAGGATAGGCGCCCGGCATTCACGGGGTGCAGCCCATCGACATCCTTGTCGGGGTCGATTGCGTTGACCACGGCGTTTTCATCGAGGTGACCGGGTAACGGCATCTGAACCAAGATGCCGTGTACCGCAGGGTCGGCGTTCAGCGCAGCCACCCGCATCAACAGATCGTCTTGCGATATCTCCGCCGGCAGTTTGAATTCAAAAGATTGCATCCCCGCCGCAACCGTCTGCTTGCCCTTATTGCGAACATAGATCTGGCTGGCCGGATCCTCGCCCACCAGCACTACCGCCAAACCGGGTGTCAGATTATCGGAGGCTTTCAGCGCGGCTACCTGCAGGGCCACCGTAGCGCGCACGTCGGCCGCAATGGCCTTGCCGTCAATTCGCTGTGCTTCGGTCATGCGGCGTCTCCCAGCCATTGCTGCAATCGGGTGATAAGGGGGTCGGA
>JAPKDI010000241.1 GCA_026421105.1 Alphaproteobacteria bacterium
ATTGATGCCGGGCGAGCCGTTGCACGATGATGATGAGATGCTTGACTGGATCATGAGCACAGCAGAGACGACCTATCATCCGGTTGGCACTTGCAAGATGGGCGCCGACAGCGACCCGATGGCGGTAGTGGATTCGCGCTTGCGGGTGCACGGACTCCGGGGACTGCGTGTCGCGGATGCGTCCATCATGCCAACGCTAACGTCAGGCAATACCAACGCGCCGTCGATCATGATTGGTGAGAAAGCTGCCGCCATGTTGCTGGAAGACGCTGAGGGTTAATTCGCGCGAGCATTTGCGTCACTGCGGCTGATCCTGAGCGGCACGGTGATGACCAATTCACGTTGCAAACCGAACATGGCTCGCATGTACTGCAAGCCATGTTCCACCATCAACGCGATACGCTAACGAATACGGTCACCAAGAAAGCATTTAAACGGGAATTCGCAAATCAAGGATTCCCGTTTCCCAGATTGCCAGTACTGGATAATCATCGCATCACGCACTGCTTATTCGTTCGTTGTGCAGCGCTCTCAGTTCTCTCGTTCTGTCAGCATCGACGGATTTGCCATCCTCGGATAGCGCCACACCGTAGATGTTGGCTGCACTTGCCTTCGAAACGATACCGTCGCGATAGTCGCGCAGCACTCGGTCTGGGTCGCGGTCAAGTGGATCGCCGAATCCGCCGCCGCCGGGAGACTGTGTTATGAATCGGACAGGTCCGGTCGTTCTGAGCCCAAACTTAGGCGCCTCGGTCTCGACGTCGTCCTCGCGCAAATGCATCACACCTGCTGCACCGTTACCACCACCGTTGATGCCGTAGCCGGTCTCGTAGTTCAACCCCTCGCCACGGAACGAATGGGTCGCGGGAGTCTGGATGTCGACCTCGTAATCGCAGCCCGACCCCCCACGCCACTTGCCAGACCCGGCCGCATCGATACGAAATTCCTGCCGGTGGAACTGAACGGGATAAAGCTGCTCATAAACTTCGACGTTCGGCATTGTCAGTCCCCCTAGAGTGCAGACATGGCCGATCTGATTGAAGCCGTCGCGGTCGTCAACGGCGCCGGACCCAGCAGCGGCTGCTCCGTGATAGAAGATGTACTGTTGACCACTTTCTTCGCGACCCACAGAGAGCCCAAAAACATTCTTCGCCCAACCGGCGCAGGCTCGTTCAGGATCGGCTTGCGCCAAGGCCTTCCATACCGCGTGGATGATCTCGTGTGCAAAGAAGACGGTGCACATGGTTGTTGATGCGCCCTCGCTCGCATTCACAATAGTGCCTTCGGGCGCGAGCACGACTACGCAGCGGAACGCGCCTTCATTATGCGGTAGCGTCGGATCGAGGAACGAGGCGAGCGCGGTGTAGACCGCTGAGTAGGTGTTGCCGAGCGTTGAATTCTTGAACCCTCGGATTTGCAGATCACTGCCACTGAAGTCGACAGTAATAGCGTCATCGGAAATCGTCAGCTTCACGCGAACAGTAACGTCACGGAGTTCGAAGCAGTCGTTGTCGGACCGGTCCTCGGCCCTGTAGATACCATCCGGTAGCCGAGTTATTTCAGCGCGGAAAGAGCGATCCGCATGATCAAGCACGCCATCAAAATAGCCGAGCGTCTCGTCGCTCCCAAGTTCCTCGACCAGCGCTGCAACGCGCTGCATACCTATGCGAGTAGATCCGAGCATGGCCCGCAGGTCGCCTTCGAGAAGGTGCGGCGTGCGCGTATTAAGCATCAGCAGCTTCCATAAATCGGGGCGTGTTTCGCCAGCCTCGACAAGCTTGAGGACCGGCAGTCGCACACCCTCCTGCCAGGTATCCGTCGCGGTCGGGTTGTAGGCGCCTGCCGCACCGCCACCAATATCCGACTGGTGCGCGCGGTTGCAGGTAAACGCGACCATCTCGCACCCGACGAACACAGGGCGCGCGATCACCCAATCAGGCAGGTGGTTACCACCTGCCGCCCACGGGTCGTTCAATAAGAAGACATCGCCGTCATTTATACGGCCCTCGAAGTCGCCCAAGATCGCGCGCACCCCAAAGCCACCACTGCCAGTATGGATGGGAATACCGTCGGCTTGGCTAACCACCACGCCGGTGGGGCCAGCGATAAAACAAGAAAAGTCGTGCGCTTGACTGAAAATTGGACTGCGCGCCGTGCGCAGCATCACCCAGCCCATCTGGTGAGAGATGTGATCGAGCCGGTTCTGGGTTAGCGCGAGGATGACGGGATCAAGCGGCTGTTCCATCGGTTCAGCTCTCCTTAGCGAAGGTGATTACGTAGTTGTTGAACTTATCCACCGCAACCCGATCGTCGGGACCGACGAGGACAGTCGTTGTCGCCTCCTCAATAATTGCTGGGCCGTCGAAACTTTGACCATGCCCAAGGTCGGCGCCGCGATAGACCGGCGTGTCTATGAACTTACCTTTGGTCTCGGCATAGACCGGGCGTGTCTCCATCGCCTCGGCTGGCGCGTCAGTTTGCTCATAGACTGGAGTCATCAACGGCGGCAGCTTACCGATACCGACCACGCGAAGCTTGGCGATGTTGATTCGACTTTCGGGCACGGTATGGCCAAATTGCCGGTCGTATTCTGCCTCGAACGCAGCACGGAGTTCGCCCGGCGTTGCATCCGGCGCGAGGGCGACGCGCACGTCCCACTGCTGGCCCTCGTAGTGCAGATCGAGTTCGTAGCCAAAGGTAATGCTCGAGGCAGCAAAACCTTCGTCTTTCAACGCAGTAAGCGCTTGGGTTTCGAGCATGCGGTAGCCCTGCTGGACCGCATCTGCAGCGTCGTCGTCCAATTGACGCATCAACACGTGGACAAAATCGCGGCGCACGTCAGCATGCTGCATGCCGATAGCGCAGAACGCACCCGCTTGCCGTGGCACATAGACCGCGTTCGCACCGAGGCGCCGACCAACGCTCGCGCCATGCATCGGACCCGCACCGCCACACGCGATGAGCATAAACCGACCTGGGTGATAGCCGCGTTGGATGCTCACTCGCTCGACCGCGTGTAGGAGATTCTGCTCGACCATCCGGAT